>JANNQH010000428.1:0-2919 GCA_031400655.1 Deltaproteobacteria bacterium
CGCCTGGACCGCAAAGGACGGCTACCGGAAGATCGAGGGCACCGACGGCGTCATGCCCAACGGCATCGCCGCCTCCGCCGACGGCAAGACGCTCTACCTCAACGTCACGATGCAGAGCGAGGTCCGCAAGATCGACGTCGCCACGGGAAAGCTCCTCGGCACGGCGTCCGTCAAGATGCCCGACAACGTGACCTGGGCGCCCGACGGGAAGCGACTGCTCGTCGCCTCGCTCCACGGCTTCGAGACGACCAACTTCGGCGTCTGCGTCGACGTGCAGCAGGGCGCCTGTCCGATTCCGTTCTCGATCCAGGCGGTCGACGCCGACACGATGACGGCGCTGGGCCCCGTCTATGAGAGCACGGGTGCGCCGATGGGCGGCGGCACCGTCGGCCTCCAGGTCGGCGACGAGCTTTTCGTCGGCTCGTTCACCGGCGATCGCATCCTGCGCGTCGCCCTCGCGAAGCCGTGAGTCCGAAGTGATCCGTCGCCCGATCGCGCGCACCGGGCTGCGCCGATCGGGCCGCCCAGAGTGCTCGAGTCGAAGCAGACGCGAACCCGGGTGGGCAGCCGGCGCAGCGTGACTCGGTACGAGTTCCACTTCCGACAGAACGGCGCGACCGTCTATCTGGGCGACCAGTCTGCGATGTTCGTGAAGGGCCGAGCGCTCGATTCGGCTTTCTCGCCGGACTCGGCTGGCGAAGAAGAGACTCAGTGAAGCGACGAGGACTCGACGTTTCCCGGCGACCCGACTCCGGGCCACCAGACTCCGGGCCACCAGACATAGTGGAAGCCCGGCTCGCCGAAGACTCGATCGAGGCGTTGCAGCGCCAGGGCCTGGGTCATGGGACCGAGATCGCCTTCGACACGCGGGGCGACACTCGCTCGGGTGTAGAGGTTGCGGCGGATCTCGCGCGGCCGGTGGTAGGAAACGACCCGTGACCGGGTGACGCCGAGACGCCGCTCGAGCGCGCGCACGGCGTCCTCGAGGGAGCCCACCTGATCGACCAGCCCCTTCGCGAGGGCCTGGCGCGCGCTGAAGACCTGACCAGTCGCGATTGCGGCGACCTCTGCCTGCGAGAGCTTCGGCCGTCCGCGGACCACGATCTCGCGGAAGCGGGCGTGGAGATCGTCGACGATCACCTGGAGCTGGGCCCGCTCCGGGTCCGTCAGGCGCCGAAGCGGCGAGCCGGCGTCCTTGAACTCGCCCCCGGTGATCGTCTGATCCTCGACGCCGAGCTTCTCCATCAGGCCGGCGAAGGAGACGCTCGTGAAGATCACGCCGATCGAGCCCGTCACGGTCGTCGGATGAGCCTGGATCGTGTCCGCTGCCATCGCGACGTAGTAGGCCCCTGACGTCGCCGTCCCGAGGAACTGGGCGAACACGGGAATCCGCCGCTCGGTCTTGTATCGCAAGATCTCTTCGTAGACCTGCTCGCTCGCCGTCGCGGTGCCACCCGGGCTGTCGATTCGGAGCAGCAATGCGGCGATCTCGTCGTCCCGCCGCGCCCGGTCGAGGATCTCGACGACCCGCGCCGTGGTGCCGAGCGCGGACCCGCCCAGGAACGAGTCGGCGAAACCGGTATCCCCGATCACGCCGTCGATGTCGAGGAGCAGGATCTTGCTGCCCGCACGGCCGCGGACGACGGTCTCGACGAGGGCTGCCTGCTCGCCACCGCCGCCTAGCACGTCGATCGTGAGACAGCCGGCGGTCGTGGCGACGGCGATGAGCAGGAACGGGAAGAGCCAGGCCCGGGGACTGTGACTCGCCCTCGCCTGGCTCTTCGATCGACTCACCCGTTGACCTCGCACGCGGCGCTCCGCGACAGCCCAGAACTCGGCGTAACGTCTTATTCCGCGTAAGCCATAAGGAGTCAGCTGCAGCCGCTCGTGCTCCCACAGTTCGGGCACTTGTAGCAGGCGCCGTTGCGGATCATGATCGAGCCACAGTCCATACAGGACGGCGCGTCGGCCTGGTTGACGAAGATCGACACGAAGCGTCCCGCACCGGACTGGGCGCTCGCGGTCGCCTCTGTCGTCGCGCTCCCCGAGCCCCCCGCGACGGCCCCCGCCGCCTGGGCCGGGGTTTGCGGATGAGTCTGGACATGCGGCTGCACAACCAGGTTCGGCCGCGTCGCCGTCGGCAGCGCGATCGGCGTTGCGCCCCCGAACTCCTCGGCACTGCCTTCGCCCGTCTCCTCCACTGCGAGGTAACGGTCTCCCAGGAAACGGAACACGTAGTCCATCACCGACTTCGCGATCGGGATCTTCTTGTTGTTCGTGAAGCCCGAGGGCTCGAAGCGGGTGTGGCTGAACTTGTCGACCAGGGCCTTGAGCGGAACCCCATACTGGAGCGCGATCGAGGTCATGGTCGCGATCGTGTCCATCAGACCCGAGACGGTGCTTCCCTCTTTGGCCATCTTGAGGAAGATCTCGCCCGGCTGGCCGTCTTCGTAGAGGCCCGTCGTGAGATAGCCCTCGTGGCCCGCGATCGAGAACTTGTGGGTGAAGGCCACGCGCTCGTCGGCGAGCTTTCGCCGCCGCGGCCTGTACTGGTCGAGATCGACCAGATTCGTCGGCACCGCCGCTTCCTTCTTCCCCTTCAGACCGTCCTTCACATCGTCCTTCACATCGTCCTTCACATCAGAGTCGCGGCCTGCATTGAGGGGCTGCGTCCGCTTGCTGCCGTCGCGGTACACCGCGAGGGCCTTCAAGCCAAGCTTCCAACCCTCGGTGTAGGCCTGCATGACGTCCTCGACGGTCGCGTCAGGCGGCATGTTAACCGTCTTCGAGATCGCCCCGGACAGGAAGGGCTGCACGGCGCCCATCATCCGGATGTGGCCCATCCACTCGATCGACCGGACGCCATTCTGAGCGCGAAAGGCACAGTCGAAGACCGGCAGATGCTCGGGCTTGAGGCCC
>JANNQH010000429.1:0-3806 GCA_031400655.1 Deltaproteobacteria bacterium
GCGATCGCACGCGCCTTCGCGTCGCTCGGCCAGAGCCCCGCCTTCGGAAATCGCTCGTTCAGATACTCGGCGATCGCGAGCGAGTCCCCGATCTGGAATCCATCGTCGATCAGGAGCGGGACCTTGCCGCTCGGCGAGATCAGCTTGATCTGCGCATGCCAATCGGGATCCGCAGTCGAGATGAGGAGCTCCTCGAAGGGTGCACCCGTCTGTTCGAGCGCGAGCCACGCGCGCAGCGACCAGGATGAGTAGTTCTTCGACGCAATCACGAGTTTGAACTGCATATCGAACCCTTCCTCCGCGAGTCGCGAATAGCCACGACACACTCGATTCCCCGTCGGCCATGGCGCCCTGGACGACCCAATCGACGGCCATCCACTTCCGCAGACTATCGCCCTCGGCCCGCGGTCGCTCACCGTCGCAGGCAGGCTGCACAGCGATTGCCGGTTGGCGCAGACAGCAATCAAGATGCCTCAGGGACCCATCGATGAGATCCTCGATGTCCAACACCGACCTGCTTAGGGCTTTTGCGGTTCCGGTACTCCTGATGCTGCTTCGCCTCGTTTCAGCGAGCGAGATGATCGGCGAGATCGCCTACATCCTGGTACCGGCATGGAGCCTTGGGCGACTGCTTCGCCGTCGTTCACGCAGCGATCGTCCCTCGGCCGCCTGGGGGCTCTTGACAGCCGGATTCGCCTGTCTCGCCATTGCCGAGTTCTATTGGTTCAGCGAGGACTTGTTCGACATCGAATACTATCCGGGACCCGGCGAGTATCTGAGCGCGCTTGCGCTCCTCGTCATGACCGTCGGCTTCTGGCGGACGGCCGCGCGAGTTGCGCCGGTCGGCGACAAGACCGGAATCATCGACGCAACAGTTCTGGCGCTGGCCGCCGCCGTCCTCGCGTGGGTTGCCATCGCAGAACCGGCGTTCCGCTCGAACCGGATCGACGGCGACGAGCAGGCCTGGCTGATGCTGCTGCTCGGACTGGATGTCCTGCTTCTGGGAACGATCGCACGTCTCGGTTTCTCCCTGCGAGCGCGACCGCCGGCCTACCTTTTCCTCTACCTCGGCGCAGGTGGCCTGGTGCTCCTCGACGGGCTCGAATCGGTCTTCGAGGTCACGCTCGGGATCGAGTGGGGCGGCGCAGGAGACGTGCTCGAGATGGTGTGTTATGCCTGCTGGGGACTTTCGGCCCGCTTCCCGGAACGAGTCGAGCGCGCATCCGCCAACTCGCTTCACTACCTGGGTATCCGCCGTGTCGCGGCTCTCGGGGTGAGCGGACTCGTACCGTTGAGTGCCGTGGTCGCGCAGGATGTCCTCGGCGTGCAAACGAGCTTCGCCAACGTGGCCGTCCTCGGAACGGCTGGCCTCGCGATCGGGCTGCTCGTGATGATCCGGATGTCCGGTTTGATCGCGGCAGTCCGGGAGCTCGCCGACGAGCGTGGCAAGGAGCGGTTTGCGGCGCTGGTCGACAATTCGAGCGACGTGATCTTAAGCGTCGATCGCGCACTGCAGGTCAGTTATGCCAGCCCGGCCCTCCTTTCGGTCTGGGGCCATGCTCCGGAGGCCGTCGTTGGGAATGCCGTGCAACGCCTGTTTTCCCCGAGCGAAGTCGAGTCGCTGCGAGGACATCTCGAACGCGCAGTGGCATCGCAGCGCGGGACCCTCGAGTTCGAGTCGATGGTGCTGCGAGCCGACGGGAGTCGGCGCGACTGTGAAGTCGTCGCCGCGAATCTGACTGACCATCCCGCAGTGGGAGAGCTCGTGCTGACGCTCCGCGACATCACCGACCGGAAGAATCTCGAGCGGGAGCTTCGCCACCAGGCCTTCCACGACTCGCTCACGGGCCTCGCCAATCGCGCTCTCTTGCTCGACCGCGTCGCCCACGCCTTGCGCATCCAGGCCGATCGACCCGATCACGACGTGGCGGTCGTGTTCATCGACCTCGATCAATTCAAGCAGGTGAACGACGGCCTCGGCCACAGTGCGGGCGACGACGTACTGCGAGCCGTAGCCGAGCGGTTGCGGACGTGTGTGCGCGGTTCCGACACGATCGCACGACTCGGGGGCGATGAGTTCGTCGTGCTGGTCCAGAGCTGTGCCGGGGTGCTGGGCGCGATCGACGCGGTCGAGCGGATTCTCGGCGTGTTCGATCTGCCGCTCAGCGCGGGCAACCTCGAAGTCAACATTCGCGCCAGCGCTGGCGTTGCGATAGCGCGACCGGAGGACACGGCGGCCGATCTGTTGCGACACGCCGACATTGCGATGTACGAAGCGAAGGGGGGCGTTCGAAGCGGGTATCAGCTCTTCGATCCCTCCATGAAGAGCGCCGCGACGACGCGGATCGGATTGCGCTCGGATCTGGACCGCGCAATCGAAGAGAAGCAGTTCTCACTCGTCTACCAACCGATCGTCGAGCTGAAATCAGGTCGGCTAAAGGGTGCAGAAGCCCTGCTGCGTTGGCAGCATCCGGAGCGGGGGGCGATCTCGCCCGTCGATTTCATCCCCATCGCCGAACAATCCGGCAGGATCGTCGAGATCGGCCATTGGGTGCTCGAAGAGGCCTGCAAAACGGCGGCGCTCTGGCAGGCCGCGGAAACCGCGCTGACGATCAACGTCAACGTCTCCGCGATCCAACTACGCGATGCTCGTCTGATCGATCGCGTCCGCTCGGCTCTTCTCGGGACGCGACTCGCGCCCAGTCGACTGACTCTCGAGATCACCGAAACCGCGATGATGGACTCCCCCGAGACTACCGCCGAGATCCTGAAGAGTCTGCGCGAGCTCGGCGTCCGCATCGCGATCGACGATTTCGGCACGGGCTACTGCTCCCTCGCCTATCTCAAGCGCTTCACGGTCGATTTCCTGAAGATCGACCGCGCCTTCGTGACGGAAGTCAAGGCGGACAGTGAACGCATGCTGGCTCACAACATCCTCGACATGGCCGAAAATCTAGGCGTGACGGCCGTGGCCGAGGGCATCGAAAGCGACGCCCAGCTCGCCAATCTGCGCGACCACGGCTGCGAATACGGGCAGGGTTACTACTTCGCCGCGTCGCTCACGCCGCAGGAGTTCATCGCGCAGGCGACGCGGCGAGACCGACCGCTCGCCCGCTAATCGCGGCTCGCCACGACCTCGACGATCCCCGCCTTCCCGTCGACCCGCAAGCACTGCCCGCTGGAGCGTTACGAGATGATTGCCGGCCCTGCGCGCGGAGAGCCACGAAGCGTGGACGAGCAGCCTCGTCTTGCGCTCGAAATCGGTGAGCAGATACGCCCACGTTTCACAGTAGGCGGGGTCGTTCGATGCGTGCCGTACTTCGCGGATGGGATCGACGGACACGGCACGCAGTGTAACTTCCGCGGGCCCAGTCGAGGATGAAATTGCTGCTCGCCCGCTTCGATCGACCGCTCGACCTCCCCCGCGAAGAGCGCGTGGCGCTCCTCGGCGGCAAGGGCGATGGCCTTATGCGCATGGCGGGGGAGCTTGGCCTCCCGGTCCCGCCGGGTTTCATCCTCACGACCCAGGCGTGCGCCCTGCATCGCGAGCAGGGCTTCAGTGCGGCCCTCGACCAGCTGCTGCGCGAAGGCATGACCCTGCTCGAGACGCAGACGGGACGGCGCTTCGGCGGCGACGCGGACCCGACCCGGGCACCGCTCTTCGTGAGCGTCCGGTCCGGCGCTCCCGTCTCGATGCCCGGCATGCTCGACACGGTCCTCAACGTGGGACTCGACGTGCGCACGAGCGCGTCGCTGGCCCGCGAGAACCCGCGCCTCGCCGACGAGTGTCGCGCGCGCCTCGCCGA
>JANNQH010000430.1:0-3230 GCA_031400655.1 Deltaproteobacteria bacterium
GGGCCGCACGTCCACGTCCCGGAACCACTGGTCGAGCGAGCGCCGCAACGTCGTGTTCTCGGTGGGAAGCAGCACGGGTGCCCCGTCGAGAGATTTCGGGAAGCGACCCTTCAAGCGCCTGCCGAGAGATTTGGTCGCGAAGAACGAGACCGTCGATTCCCCGAGCGGGTGGTTGAAGGCACGCACCTTGACGTTCGGCGGGATCGGAACGTCGCTGATCACGAGATCGAACTTCTGGGCCGCGAGTGCCGCCATCAGGTCCGCCGATTTGCCGTCGCGCAGCACGAGCTGAACTCCCCCGCCGTCGGCGCAAGCTGACAGACGGATCACCCTGGTTGTCAGAATGCCAATTTCCCGGTGGTGTGGAAAATCCCGCTCTGAATTCCTAGCCGTCCCGCTCCTCGTCGATGAAACTGCTCGCCGCCATTCTCTAGCCCGCTGTCTCCCATCGGAACCTCGAATCCATCGGGCTTCCGTCGCGCAAGCCGCCGCTCGGGCCCACGCCCGAGATCGACACAGGTCCAGTGGTCGGCCCCGGCGGTCGAGCGGACTCTGGCGCAAGGGGATCGAGATCGGGAATCTAGGATCTCGGACCTCGCAAGCTCTGGCGTTTCAAACCAGCAAGAACGACAATTCGCGGTGTAATCCATTTTGAGGAGTGGTACTTGAACCCCCCGCTTTCAGGCAGGCGCATCCTGGTGACCGGGATCGTCGACGGTCAATCCCTCGCACTTCAGATCGCTCGCAAGTTGAAGCACTCGGGCGCGGAGTTGGTCTGCGCCGGCCTGGGACTTTCGCCACATCACTCGGGCCTTTCGGACGCGGGTCGGAACTATCTGATCAAGTCCGGGGCGAGCTTCGAAGAGACGGTACGAAACGCGCTCGGTGCGGATACGCCGACGGTCGTCCTCGACGCAACGGTCGACGCCACGCTCGAAGCTGCAGCGCAGGAGCTGGAGCACCGCGGCCTCGCTCTCGACGGCCTCCTGCACGCGATCGCCATGGATCGCACGATTCGAGGCGGGGTTGCGCAGCCACTGCTGAGCGTGTCGCGCAAGGATTTCCTCGATTGCCTCGACGTGTCGGCCTATTCGCTGATCGCAGTGGTGAGAGCGCTGACCGAACGAAACCTGCTTCGCTCGGGGGGCTCCATCGTCGCCCTCTCCTACCTCGGCGCAGAGCGAATCATGTCCCATGCCTATCGCAACATCGGTGTCGCAAAGGCTGCACTCGAGAGGATCACCCGTGAGCTCGCGTTCGAGCTCGGCAGGGAACGGGGGATCCGGGTCAACGCCGTGCGATTCTCGCCTTTCTCCGCGAGTCGCGCGGGCGGTGCGATTCCGGATCTCGCGGCAGCGATCGAAAAGTCGGCAGCGGCCGCGCCGCTTTCGAACGCGACACCGGAGGCGCTCGCCCTCGAGGTCGCCCATCTCATGCATCCTGAACACGCCATCACCGGCGAGATCCGGCACGTCGACGGGGGCTACCACGCGGTCGCCTGAGGACCAAGCGCGGCGAAGGCGCGCAATGCGGCCTCGCGGCTCGCGGCGAGATCGACGATCGGCCGCGGATAGGTCTCGCCAAGGACGACGGGCGCCACACCCTCCGGACGGACCGCACTCAACGGAACATGTTCTCCCGTGCCGCCTCGGAGATCGCGACGACCGCCGGGTTCTTCAGCCGGCGCTCGACGGTGATGGCATAGAAGCGCTCTTTGACTTCGTCGGTCCGTCCAACGACCGTCACGCCGTACTGCTGCCGGATCTGCGCCTCGATGATCGTCGGACCGGGAAAGATCCCCACACCGGCGTGCCCGAAGGCCTTGAGCAGAGCGCTGTCCTCGAACTCGCTGACGATGCGTGGACGGAGATCGTGTGCGGCGAACCATTGATCCAGCGAGCGTCGCAGAACGGTGGCTTCGACTGGCAGGAGCATCGGCGCGCCGTTCAACGAACCCGGGAAGCCGCGCCGGTGCGCAGCCGCCAGAGGCGATACGGCGAAGAAGGTCACGCCGCTCTCGCCGAGCAGATGATTGAAGGCCCGCACCCTCACGCTGGGTGCGATCGGTGCATCGCTGATCACCAGGTCGAGCGCCTGCACGGCCAGGTCCGCCAGCAGCCGCTCCGAGTGGTCTTCCCGACACACGAGGCGCACCGGCTCCGACAGTCGCAACGCCGGCTCGAGCAGCCGATAGGCGACAAGCTTGGGGACCACGCCGGCCACGCCGACCAAGAGACGCTGCGGCTGGCCCGTCGGGCGCCCGTGGACAGAGTCCATCAGCTCGCGCCCCAGCGCGAAAATCTCGTCGGCGTAGCGGAAGACGTCGCGGCCGACGTCGGTGAGCACCAAGCTACGCCCGCTGCGCTGGAAGAGTTTCTTCCCGAGCCGGTCCTCGAACACGCGCAGCTGGCCGCTCAGAGTCGGCTGTGCCAGGCGCAGCTCAGTAGCGGCCGCCGACACGCTGCCTGCGCGGGCGATCGTCCAGAAGTACAACAGGTGGTGGTAGTTGAGCCACTCCATCTCGGGATCCCATCATCGGTTTTCTCTATGTGAAACCGAATAATTATCTATTTGTCTACACCGTGGGGTAACACCCATAATCCCGACAGAGGATGGACGCAAGTCGGCGGGCCCACCGACGGGGGAGGTGACGTGATGGGTTCTGGATCGCGTGCAGCAACCTTGACCCGTTTCTCCCGTTTAGGGCGACTTGATTCCAGTTCAGCGTCCAGACACCCGGTCGACATGGCTGCAAGATCAGCCGCGCCACCGGAACGATTGCCCAGCCCCGAAAATGACGGAGAGGAGCCCAAGATGTCCTTTGTGCCCAAGATCGGTCTTGCGACGACCATCATGACCCTGCTGGTTGGCATGGCTCTAGCCGGAGCGGCGAATTCCGCGACGATCACGATGTCGCCTAATCCGGCGACCGTGGACGCCGTCCTCGGAAGAGACTTCAGCCTACGCCTGGATTCCGGCAATTGCTTGACCGGGACCTTGAACTTCACGGTCACGGGCGCCGGTGGCTGCGGATTCGGCTGTCCTTCCACCGCGGTGGCGATGATCGTTTTCGACGGGACGACGGTGCTCTCGGCAAGCGTCACCGACAGCGGCCTCTTCAGCTCGGCCAACGTCGTGCGAGGGTTCGTCACCTCCAATGGCGCGGTGGCCGGGCTGCTGATCGACACGGGAGCGCCGAGCTCCGAATCGTTCAGCCTGACCCTGAGCTC
>JANNQH010000431.1:0-3375 GCA_031400655.1 Deltaproteobacteria bacterium
CGTCGCGACCGTCTTTGTCGCTGCCGTGGACCCAGACGCCGACGAGCTCGAGATCGGACCGCTCCGCGATCGCCCGCAGCGCGAGCGCGCCGACTCCGCCCGTCGACCACTGCACAACACGCAATCGGGTCATTCCACTTCCCCTTCGCATGGACTGGATCTTTCCGGTCCGGGATTTCGGATCGCGAACCTCGTTCGCCCGCCCGCTCGACCAGAGCCACCGGGGCGTTCCGAGCGAGGTCCCGCGATTGTCGCTCGCCGTGGTGCGCACGGCAGCCCGCGGTGCGATCTTCGCCCGAATCGAAGCGATCAGACACAGGCGGGCGCAGGGAACCATGACATCGATGCGGACGACGAGGGGGACGAGGAACGCTCTCCAGGCGCTGGCGCTGGCGGCGGCGTGCCTCGGCGTGCTCTTCGCGCTGGGCCGTGTGGACGGGAGCCTCGCGCCGGTTCGGGCCGTGACCTACGAGCGGCGCAAGCTCCACCTGCGCCCCTTCGCGGGCCGGACGATCGTGCTCGGGAGCGTGATCTACCACGGGCCGGCAGAGTATTTCCTCGGCCTGCTCGCGGCGACCCGCCGACGCTACGACGAGGCGATCACCCACCACGAGAGCGCCATCGCTGCTGCGCAGCGAGCAGGCGCGCGAGTCTTCGTGGCCCTTTCCCGCCTGGCCTTGGCGCGAACGCTGATCGCCCGGGATACCGGGCGCGACCGGGCGCGCGCCGTCCGCCTGGTCCGCGACCTGCTCGAGGGGGGGGCGCCCAATACCCGTTTCAGGCCGTGGCGGCAGAAGCGAGAGAGTTGGGCGCGGCGCTCTGGCGACGGGGAACGGCCGGGTTGCCAGCCGGTCGCCGTCGGCGATCGAAGAAAATCATCAAATGGTAAGATCCGACCCCGCTTGGTCGAGCGATTCTCCCTGGGAAGGCCGTGGATCGATTCGGCCGAACCAGGAGGTCAATCGCCATGCCGACGCCCGCCTCGATTCGCTCGACCGTCGCCTGCCTCGCGTTCGGAATCAGCTGCGTGGTGAACACCGTCTTGACTCGAATCATCCTAGCGAGCATCGCCTGCGCGATCGCGATCGCGGCGACCGCTAATGCCGAAACCTACGGGAACGCCGGAGGTCTCTTCGTGGTCGAGGACGTGATTGCGCAGTTCGCTGCGCTGAAGCACCACCCCGAAGCCATGGCCTGGCGAAACCCGGAAGACCTGGGAGCGATCGACCCGAGCATCTTCGACCACTACCAGGGTGTCGTCCGCAATCCGCGCGCGGGGATCGTTCCGATCTTCTACGCATCCCAGTTAGACGACGACGACGCGGGCACCTCCGGCGGCTACCTCCACGTCATCCGCTTCGCGTCGCGAAACTCGACGGGAGAGCGGCTCCGATCGAACGTCCAGCAGATCGGTCCCGACACCGAAGAGGCGTTTCCGCCCGGCGGAGACAGCTGGCTTCGGTCGCTTCGATTCGACGACGACATGCTCTTTGGTGACGTCGTTGTGCCCGGCTACAAGCACCCGGGAGGCATGGCAGTCGTCGACGACGTGCTCTTTCTCTCGATCGACCAACCTGTCGAGTCTGGTGCACCGACCGGGTTCCTGTTGCTTTTCGACGTGCGAAGCGACGCAGGCGATCCGCGCCCGCTGAAGGCGTTCCCGCTCGAGCATGGGATCGACAACCTCGCGGTCACCCGTCAGGCGGACGGGAGCTATCTGATCTGGACGAATGGCGACGGCGGAAACGACGTCAACATCTACGAGACGACGGTCAGCGAACTGCGCGACGACGCGCTCGGAATCGTGCTCGTCGAAGCATGGAACCCGGCATCCGGCCTCACGGGCGCCGGCTGGCCGACCGGCTTCGGTGCTCATCAGTCCTCGACGTTCGTACGCGAGCCCGACGGCACCCTCTATCTCATCGGAACGCGTCATCCCGGCGGCTTGCCCTCCGTCGGCGAGGATTTCGCCGATCTGTACCGCGTGGAGGATCCAGTGCCCGGGATGTTCCTGTTGACGCATCTCGACACGCGCCAGTTCAATTGTGTCTACGACGGCGGCGGTGGACCCGTCGACATGCGGCTCTGCAACATGACCGCGGCGAGCAGCGCCTACGTGAGCCCGAGCGGCGAGCTTCTCCTGTACTCGATGCCTCACGACGATGAGGATGGCTTCGACCCGGACATCGTGCGCATGGCCGAGTTCCGTCATCGGGACGCCAACCGAGACCTCGGCCCGCTGCGCGGACCGGGCGCGAACGCCGGCGGACCGTATTTCGTGGCAGAAGGCGGCAGTGTCGCACTCGCGGGCGTGACCACGCCTATACCGGACCGACCCTGGGTCGAGCTGTACGACGACGTCGGATTCAGCGACCGCTCGATCGTCGTGGACTACGACGATCGCGAGCTGCTCGAGCTGAACGCGTTCGATTCCCTCGACGGTTTCACGGACAAGACCAGCTCGCTTCGTTGGCGCTCCCCGGTCGGGCTCGACATCGCGCTCTACGACGACGACGACTTCAGCGATCGCAACATTCTCTTGCGAGGCACCGGGCGGACCGAGGCGATCTCCAATCTCGATTCGCAGGTCGTCACCGTCGGGCTCGTCGACCACTTCAATCCTTCGAAGGCGGCGGGCGAGACGCTCGAGTTCGAGGACAAGACCTCCTCGCTTCGCTGGGTGGGAAGCGAGCCTGTTCTCCCGGCCCCGATCCTCCTGTGGGATCTCGATGGTGACGACGTGTTCGGCGAAGTCGGCGCTGCTGCGCTCCGTGGAGCCGAGATCGGTGCGACGCCCGTATTCATCGCGAGTGGGCTCGTAGCCCCCTCGCATGTGATCGTACGGGCTCGCGCTTTCCCCTCGTTCCGCGCTTTGCCGGGTGCCGAGGACTCGGCCAGCATCCACGTGCCGGAGCCGGGACGGGGAATGCTGCTCGGCGCGGGACTTGCTCTGCTGTGGGAGGTCGGGCGGTGGCGTCGGAGAACAGGCGGGCGCAGGGCATCATGACAGCGATGCGGACGACGCGAGGGACGAGGAGCGCGCTCCGGGCGATGGCCCTGGCGGCGCCGTGCCTCGGCGTGCTCTTCGCGCTGGGCTGTGCGGACGGGAGCCTCGCGCCGGTTCGGGCCGTGACCTATCCCCCCGGCTTCCAGTACCTGACCCGGGACGACCTCCAGGGCGAGATGGCGAAATTCGCGCGGGAGGTGGACGAGCTCGACCGGATCCTCGCCCGAAAAGGGGGCGCGGATGCGTCCGATCGCGCGGCCGTCATCGAGATCCTCGAACGCATGCGCATGCAGGCCGGACAGCTCGAAGGGGGCCAGAGCTCGAATCATCCGGGTCTGCATCAGGACGCGGAGCGCTTCGCACGCGAC
>JANNQH010000432.1:0-2347 GCA_031400655.1 Deltaproteobacteria bacterium
GACGTTCGCCTCCTCGTCTTCCCCGAAGCAGAACGAATACCGGAACGGCGTCGAGAGACTCGCGCGATCGAAGACTCCGGGCACCGCGCGACAGACGTTTCGGATCACCAGCCGCAGCGCCCGCCCAATCGTGGCATTCGCGCGGAAACCCGGTCCGAAGCAGGCGCCGCGACACTCGATCCCAATCTCGTTTCGGACCGGGCCGTTCACGACGACGATCTGGCTGGCGCCGGAAAGCGTGCCGGTCGTGCTGTGGCAATTGGCCTTCTCGTGGAGATGCGCCCGGACGGCGGCGACGACGGTCGGAAAATACTCGGGCTTGCAGCCCGCCATCACGGCGTTGATCGCCGCGTGCTCGGCCGTCACGACGACGTCCCGGGTCGGGACGGCGCCGAGCACGGCGTCGGGGGCGAGACCCGCCCCGTCGAGGAAGCGCTCCACGCTCTCGGGTGTCGGCGGCACGATCGGGAGGCCATCGGTCCAGCCTCGCTCGTAGTAGTCCTCGACGAGAGCCAAATGATCCGGATAGTCGTGGCGGGCGGCGCGCAGCATCACGCCGTCACGCTAGCGGAGCCAAGTAGGCGCGCCATGGCCCGCACCGCGGTCGCAAGGCAGCGGTTCGCGGCGCACTCGCGGTCGCTCAGACCACCGCGCCGGCGCTCGTATGGATCGTCTGGCCCGTGATCTGGCGACTCCCCGGCAGACACAGGTAGACGATCGCATCTGCGACGTCCTCCGGCCGCGAGGCGCGCCCCAGCAGATTCGCGAGGGGACCTTCGGCAATCAGCTTCGCGAAGGCCGCCTCGTCGCCGATGCTCGCTGTCATGGGTGTCATCGTGACGCCCGGGGCGACTGCGTTCACGTTGATGTCGTGGCCTCCAAGATCCGCCGCCGCCGTGCGCGTCAGCTGGGCCAGCCCCGCCTTCGCCGCGCCGTAGGGCGCCATCACGCGCCGCGCGCGATGCGCGGAGCTCGAGGTGACGTTCACGATCCGCCCACCACCCCCGCGCGCGACCATGTGGCGACCGACTTCCTGGATCAAGCGGAAGGGCGCCTTCAGGTTGATCGCGAGAACGCGATCCCAGTTCGCCTCCGATTGCGTCAGGATCTCCCCTTCGTCGCCCGAGATGCCCGCCGCGTTCACGAGGATGTCGATGCGGCCGTGGACCCGCAGCACTTCGGCGACTACGGCGGGAATCGATTCGATGTCCGCAAGGTCGGCACGGTGTGCCGTCGCGTGTCCGCCGCCCTTGTGAATCGCTGAGACGACGCGCTCGAGACCCGCCGGGTCGCGATCGAGGACGGCAACGGCGGCGCCGTGACCCGCCAACAGATGGGCGGTCGCCGCGCCGATGCCCGACGCCCCGCCCGTCACGAGCGCCAGCTTGCCTGCCAGTAGAGATCCGCTCATGGTGTGCTCCTCCGTGTCGCCTACAGGTCGTCCCGCTTGAACGGCAGCAGCTCGCCCGGCGGCATCTTGTAGGCGTGGGTCGAGAGATAGCTGAAGGTCACGTTCGGCCTCTTCTCGATCACCTCCGAGATCTCCCAGACGCGCTCGAACTCGGTCCGCTGGATGCGCCACTGGCCGTCGCTCTCCTTCACGTAGCTGTCGCGGTAGAAGGCGGTGCCCATGATGTGTTGCTTGCGGCGGAAGTCGAGCACGTAGTCGTTCAGGTACCAGAGGCCCGTCGCCGTCGTGTCGCTCGTGAGGTCGATCTCGGGGTGGTGACCGTGGTGTTGCGTCACCATTTCGGAGTGCGCGCCCTCGCGGATCAGCTTGAGATAGGCGTCGCGCCCCGCGAGCTCGAACTTGTAGACGCCGCCGAGCACCGTGATCACGACGTCCTCGGTGAAGACGTCTGCGATCGCATCGACGTTCGCGGTATCGAAGTAGCGGAAGTAGCGATACTTGACGCGCTTGATCGCCTCGATCTCCTCGATACGTTGGATGCGCTTCGCGAGCTCCTGCCACCCGTCGATGTCGGCCATGAGATCCTCCGTGGGCTTGATACGAAATGAGTCTGGCCGCCTCATTCTACGCTGGCGGTGCCGATGCGCCCGAGAGCAATGTCGGCTGCGGGGACGCGGCTAAGTCGACGACCAGAGCTGGTCGGCTGGCGTCTCGACCACCTCGAGCTCGACTTCGGCATCGGGCTCGTGATCGATCCAGCCGGCGAGCCGCGCGGGCGAAGCCCCGGGAGCCGACCAGCTCGACACGATCGCCGCAAACTCCGTCGGTCGCGGACCAGTCGTCGCACGCAGATCGAGAGTGACGCGCGTCCCGGCGAGGCGCTCTTTGGATGCGATGCGCCCCACTTCGGCCGAAATCGATCGCGCGAACGCATCG
>JANNQH010000433.1:0-9646 GCA_031400655.1 Deltaproteobacteria bacterium
GGGGGCGTCGCGCACGAGACGGTGATGGAGAGCATCCGGATCGTGGGCGAGGAGCTGGTGCCGAACCTTGCGGTGTGAGCCGGGGTCGGATCGATGTCGCGCCGTAACTGGGTCGAGAGAGCCGGCTGGGCGATATGGGTAAAAAGCATGCTTCCCTTGGGGGTTCGAGAGGGCGCCGCTTCCTTGCCCAGCGAGAGCTCAGGCCATTCCGCGACTTCATCCGTTCTTAGTCGATCTTCCCACTATCTATAAGCCCATCGATCAAGGGGATTGGTCTACTGGCTGGGTGGGCTCAGCGCGCGCGCGGGGCGAGCTGCCACGACCCCGAGTCTGATTTTTCGGGATGAACGGAGTCGAGATCGCCTCGCGCTGACGTCGGCGACGACCCGGATGGCAATCGCCTGCGTGAATGCGTGGGCGATTCGCCGACGATCGGATCGACGACATGACGCTGCGTTAGCTCGAGCCGATCGCTGTGCGCGGACGATGACGCGTCGGGGATCGGTCCGGTCCGACGCCGAACAACGATCTCTCGAGAACGGAAAGACAACCCGGAAAGCGCGATTCTTGAAGCGCTTTTGCGTTCCACGAGCCGCTGCGAGGGTCGCTAATTTGGGCTTGCCACCCCCATTCGATCCGCGTATTCTGCGCCCTCCAAACGAAATGGAGTACACGCCGATGAGGTGGGCAATCGCGCTGGCCCTCGCGCTGGGACTCGTTCCCGCGCTGGCTCGAGCACAAGCGAACGTAGGCATTGACGACGTCGTCAAGAACCAGGCGAGCGCCGACGAAGCGTCCCGTGCTTCGCAGGAGCGCATCAACAAGCTCGACGACGAGACCAACTCGATGCTCTCCGAGTTCCGCCGCTCGGTCGCCGACGCGGAGAGCTTCACGACCTACGGAGCGCAGCTCAATCTCCAGGTGCAGTCGCAGAACGAGGAGATGGCCTCGGCGGAACGGCAGCTCGCGGAGATTGAAACGACGTCGCGCGAGATCGGGCCGTTGATGGACCGCATGCTCGCGACGCTCGAGGAGTTCGTCGCTCTAGATGTTCCCTTCCTACAAGGCGAACGCCGCGATCGCGTCAAGCGTCTCAAGGACATGATGGGTCGCGCGGACGTGACGATCTCCGAGAAGTATCGCCGGATCATCGAGGCCTATCAGGTCGAGATGGACTACGGGCGCACGGTCGAGTCCTATGAGGCGAAGCTCGGAGATGGCGATGACGCGCGCACGGTCCAGCTCCTTCGGATCGGTCGTGTCGGCCTCCTCTACCAGACCCTCGACGGCAAGGAGACGGGTTACTGGGATGTGAACAGCAAGAGCTGGGTCGTCGACGACAGCTACGAGGGCAGTTTCAAGGAAGGGATCGCGGTCGCGAAGAAGACCCGCGCGCCGGAGATGCTGGTCATCCCGGTACCCGCACCGAAGGGAGCCTCCTGATGAGGAGCGTGATGAGCGTGAAGAAATCGATGGTGATCGCGCTGGCCCTGACGCTCGGCCTCGCGTTCGTGGCGACTCTTGTGGCGACCCCGGCGTCGGCGGTCGAGTCCCTCGGCGATCTGCTCGAGCAGACGAAGAGCAGCCGAGCCGAGAAGGACAAGCTGAACGCGGCCCGCGAGAAGGAATTCCTCGCCAACAAGGACCAGCAGGCCAGCACCCTCGCCGAGGCGAAGGCCAAGCGCGACGCGGCCGAAGCCCGCAGCAAGCAGCTGTCCGCCTCGTTCGACGCAAATGAGATCAAGCTCGCCGAGCTCGAGGATCGGTTGACCCAGCGAAGCGGCAATCTCGGCGAGCTGTTCGGCGTCGTCCGAACGGTCGCCGGCGACGGCTCCGCGATCATGTTCAACTCGCTTCTCAGTGCGCAGTATCCGGGGCGCGACGTGTTCTTCGCGGACCTCGGCAAGTCGAAGGAGCTGCCCTCGATCGAGAAGCTCGAGCGGCTGTGGTTCGAGATCCAACGCGAGATGACCGAGAGCGGCCAGGTCGTGCGCTTCCCGGTCCAGATCATTGACGCGGACGGCAAAACCAAGGACGCCGAGGTCGTGCGCATCGGGAGCTTCATCTCGATGGCCGACGGTCAGTACCTCAATTATCTGCCGAGCGTCGGGAAGCTCGCTGTGCTCCCGCGGCAGCCGACCGGTGAGCTGATCGAATTCGCGAAGGAGGTCGGCGAGGCCGAGAGCGGCCATGTGCGCGCCGCGGTCGATCCCTCGCGCGGAGTCCTGCTGGGCATGATCGTCCAGCGCCCGAACGTGATGGAGCGCATCGAAAAGGGCGAGGCTGTCGGCTACGTGATCATCGCGGTCGGCTCGATCGGCTTCGTGCTGGCCATCTGGCAAGCGATCTACCTGCTCCGGACCCGCACGGCCGTGACGCGCCAGTTGAAGCGGCTCGACCGACTCAGCAACGACAACCCGCTCGGCCGCGTGCTCGCTTCCGTCAAAACGGATCCGTCGAATATCGAAACCGACGCCGAGGTGGTCGAGCTGCGTGTCTCCGAGGCGGTGCTGCGCGAGGTTCCGAAGCTCGAGCGCTTCCAACCCTTCCTGCGCCTGGCGGTAGCGGCCGGCCCGCTTCTCGGTCTGGTCGGTACGGTGATCGGTATGATCATCACCTTCCAGAGCATCACGGAGTCCGGCTCGAGCGATCCGCGCCTGATGGCGAACGGTATCGGTCAGGCCATGATCGCGACCGTGCTCGGTCTCGGTATCGCCGTCCCGCTGCTCTTCATGAACGCCGGCCTCGCGACCCTTTCGCGCGGTGTGGTGCAGATCCTCGACGAGCAGAGCACGGGTCTTCTCGCGGAAACGCTCGAGCGAAACCGAGAGGCGAACTGACGTGCTGGCAGCAATCCAGTGGCCGATCGCTGCCGTGGCGAGCCTGGTGGATGAAGGGGGCCCCTTCGTCTTCTTCATCTTCCTGGCCGGCGTGATCATGTGGGCCATCGTGATCGAGCGGTATTGGTACTTCTCGCGGGTCCTGCCGCATGATGCCAAGGCCGCGATCGACGCCTGGCAGGCACGCCCCGAGCATCACTCGTGGTGCGCCCGTCAGATCCGGATGGCCATGGTGTCGCGCGTGAACTACCAGATGAGCCAGAATATCCTTTTGATGAGGGTGCTCGTGCCGCTCTCTCCGTTGCTCGGACTGGTCGGGACGGTGAGCGGCATGCTCGAGGTCTTCGACTCGATGGCGATCCGTGGCTCCGCGGACGCCCGCGCGATGGCGAGCGGTGTCTCGATGGCCATGATCTGCACGCTGTCCGGTCTGTTGGTCAGCATCACGGGTCTCTACCCGGTGCACTACTTCACGTCGCGCATCCGTCGGGAGACGGAGCTGCTCGCAGACCAGCTGGTTTACTGACATGCGCATGCGCCGCCATTTCGATCACGAGGATTCGACCGGCATCGATCTGGCGCCGATGCTCGACTTCGTCTTGAACCTGCTGATCTTCTTCATCATCACGGCCGTCTTCGTCAAGGAAGTCGGGATGGACGTGAACCGCCACGGCGGTGCCGCGAGTGGCCCCTCGACCGAGAAGGAATCGGGAAGCATCTCGGTCATCATCAAGGCGAGCGGCGAGGTCATCGTGGACGATCGGACCGTCGATGTGCGCGCCGTCCGCGCGAACGTTGAGCGACTTCACGCCCAGAAGCCCGACTGGGGTGTGATGGTCACGACCGAGCAGGCGGCCCAATCGGGCCTGCTGGTCCAGGTCTTGGACCAGATCCACCAGGGTGGTGTCGATAACGTGTCCTTCGGGACTTCATCGCGGTAACCAATGCGCTCCCAGAGACACAGCGGCAGCGAAGCAGGCGAAGACCACGGCATCGACCTCGCGCCGATGCTCGACTTCGTCATGAACCTCCTGATCTTCTTCATCATCACGACCTCCTTCGTGCGTGAGCCAGGCATTACCGTGAACAAGCAGGTGGCCGCGACCGCGTCCGCCCGCGAGTCCGGGAACATCCTGATCGCGATTCGCGCGAACGACGAGATCTGGATGGATCGCCGTCAGGTCGACATTCGCGAGGTGCGGCCGATCATCGAGCGTATCCACGTCGAGCGCCCCGAGGACACGGTCATCGTGATCGCCGACAAAGCGTCGAAGGCGGGCCTGCTCGCACAGGTCATGGACGAGGTCACGCTCGGCGGTATCAAAGAGGTCGCCATCGGTGCCCAGAGCCTCGGGGAGGAGTGAACGTGTCGAAGTTCCGCTTCCCGATCGCTTTCCTCCTGTCTCTCATCTTGACCACCTTGATTTTCGCCTTCATGCGCTTCGTCACCGACTCCCGCGGAGATGTGGCGGATCAGGGCGCGATCACGAAGTTCGAGTTCGTCCGTCTGAAGCGCTCCGAGAACGTCGAAGCGAAGGTGCGCGAGAAGCCAAAGATCGAGAAGCCCGAGCAGGAGCTCGAGCAGCCGATGTTGAGCATCGCCCAGGAAGAAGGCGCGAGCGAAGAGCTGGACGTACAGGCTCTGGCGTCGGGCCTCGGGGCCGAGTTCGGCTCCGCGGGCGGCGGCGGGGGAACCGGCCGCCGGGGCGGTATGAATGGCCCGGGGTTCAGCTCCGGGCTCGCGGATCGCGGCGCCATTCCGCTCGTTCGGGTCGAGCCCCAGTATCCGCCGCAGGCCCAGCGCAAGAAGCAAGAGGGCTGGGTGCATGCTCGCTTCACGATCACGACGGCGGGCTCGACAAGGGACGCGACCGTGGTGAAGTCGAGCAACGCGATTTTCGAGAAGGCCTTGCTGCAGGCCGTGAGCAAATGGAAATACCAGCCTCAAATGGAAGCCGGCAAGCCCGTCGAGGCCCCGGGCGAAGTCCTGTACCGCTTCCTGCTGCCGAAGGAATAGAAGCCGTGACCCGTTGGAACCGCTTCGCGTTTGCATTCCTTGCCCTGCTGCTGAGCCTCGGCGTCGTCGCCTCGACGGCGCATGCGAAGAAGAAGGAAGAGGACCCGGACAAGAGCAAAAAGCTCGGCGTCAGCAAGCAGGTCGCAGAGAAGCTGACCGTTGCCTACGAGCTGTTCGACCAGGGCAACGCGGACGGTGCTCTCGAGGTCGTCGACGCATTGGCAAAGCGTCGCAAGCTGAAACCGCCGGAGATGTCGCAGATCCATCGTTTCCGCGGCTACATCTACGCGGACAAGGGTAAATACGAGAATGCTGTCGCGGAGTGGGAAAAGTCGCTGTCGTTCCACGGGCTGGAGCCGAAGACCGAGCAGGACCTGATCTACTCGCTCGCGCAGATGTACACCCAGCTCGACAAGTTCGACAAGGCGCTCGACCTGATCAATCAGTTTTTCGCGACCGAGGAGAACCCGAAGCCCGACGCCTACTTCCTGAAGGGCATGATCCTGGTCCAACAGGAGAAATTCAAAGAGGCGGCCGAGCCCGTGGCCAAGGCCATCGAGCTCGCGGACAAGCCCAAGGAGAGCTGGCTGACGACCCAGGGCGTCATCCACAGCAATCTCCAGGAATTCGACAAGGTCGAGGAGATCCTCGCGAAGCTCGTCGAGATCGCGCCGCAGAAGATGCAGTACTGGACCCAGCTGGCGGCCGTCCAGAACCACCTGGGCAAAGAAGAGAAGGCCCTGGCGACGATGCAGATCGCCTATGAGGCACAGATCCTGAAGGGCGACAAAGAGCTGCGTCAGCTCGCGAGCCTGCTCTTCCTTCAATCGCAGCCCTACTATTGCGCGAAGGTGATCGACGACGCCCTCGCCTCGGGCGCGATCAAGGCCGACTCCAACGCCTATCGCCTGATCTCGAACTGCTTCATCGCTGCCCGTGAGAACGAGAAGGCCTTCGCTCCGCTCGCCAAGGCGGGAGAGCTCTCGCCCGATGCGGACATGTACATGCTGCTCGGGCAGATGTACCTGCAGCGCGAGAAGTTCGCGCCCGCCCTCGAGGCGCTCCAGAAGGCGCTTGCGAAGGCAAAGCCGGAGCAGCGCGGGTCGGTGCATCTGCTGATCGGGATCGGTCATATCGGAACCGAGCAGCTCGACGAGGCCGAGCGCAATTTCAAGGCCGCCCTGGCGGACCCGAAGGTGAAGAAGGGCGCCGAGAGCTACCTGAAGTTCATCGAGGACAAGAAGATGCGGGACGCCCAGGAGCAGGCGGTCACCGCCGCGACGGCCGCCGCAGCGGAAGGCTGACGCCAGGGCGGAGGAACCTCGGCCAGGCTAGGATCCGGAAGCGCAGCGTCGCCAGCCCAGCAGGAGAGCCCATGAGCGTCGCAGGAACCGTCGTCGAGCAAGAGTCCGGCAAGCCGATCCAGGGGCTGCGAGTGCGCGCCTTCGACAAGGATCTGCTCTTCGACGACAAGCTCGGCGACACCCTGACCGACGCCCAGGGCAAGTTCGAGATCCGCTTTACCGAGGCCCAGTTCCGCGACTTCGGCGAGACCGCGCCGGACCTCTACATCCGCATCTACGACGCCAGCGGCAAGAACCTGCTCCACACGACCGAGAAGGCCGTGCGCAAGGACTCCCTGGTCAGGGAGTACTTCGAAGTGAAGATTCCCCGGGCCAAGCTGACCTAGTCCTACGATCTGGTCCCGCGCGCCGCGATCGCCTGAACCGCGCCACTCCGTGGCTCCACGCTTGATCCCATTGCTCGCGAATGTGAGCCGCCGCCGTCCCAATCGGTAGCGCTCGACACACCCGACCGCCCTCGCGCGCGGTCAGCGGCGCGTCGCCCACGCTTGCTCCGCTTCTTTTTATCAGTGACGAGATAACCCCTCAAGAACGCCATCGAGGATCCGATAGACCCGCGACCCATCCACTGGAGCCCCCCCCGATGCGATCCCGTTCTCGCCTGCTGCTCACCCTGCTGCTCATATTCTCCATCGCGAACGGGGCCTCCGCGGACTCTGCTGATCGACTCACCGCAAGCGAATCCGCCGCATCCGACGAGATCACGTACGTCAGTCTCGACTTGAACTTCGAGCGGGTGGTCGCGCGCATCGATCGGGAGATCGCGGCCATGCTGCAACCGTCGACCGTAGACTGCTCCAGTGGCACCGGCGTCGCCGGCATCGAGGTCTGCGTCGTCCGCCTCGAGTCCGCGATCGCCGCGGTCGTGCCAGCCGCGCCCGCCCACAACTGAGCCTCGCGCCGTCGCTCGCGAAGGCCCCCCACGCAGCGGATCCGCAAGGGACCGTCTACCCTGCGTGCCGAGGTCTTGCGCATGAACGACGAAAACACCGGGGCCGCCTACGCCACCGACGCCGCCCACCTGCGCTCGGCCGATCCTTCGCTGGTCACCCTGACCCACGTCATCTACGCGCTGCACGCGGCCAGCCTGACGATCGGCATCGTGGGGGCAGCATCGATCGTCGGCGCCTTCCTCTTCGGGGTCCCGTCGATCATCGCCGTGGTGCTGAACTACGTGCGGCGCAGCGACGTGCGCGGCAGCTACCTCGAATCCCATTTCCGCTGGCAGATCCGGACGTTCTGGTTCGCGTTCCTGTGGGCCTCCCTCGGCGGGATCCTGTTGCTCACGATCGTGCTGTTCCCCGTCTCCTTCGCGATCTGGGGCGTGCTGGCGATCTGGGTGATCTACCGGGTGGCTCGCGGCTGGCTCAATCTCCGCGAAGAGCGAGCGATGCCTTCGTAACGACCTCGCCCCGGCCGGCCCGGGCTCTGCGCTAACGCTCGAGCGCCTCGAGCGCCTTGATGGCCACGTCCGCGTCGCGCGCCTGGTCCGCCCCCGAGATCCCGATCGCCCCGCAGAGCAGTCCTTCGTCGTAGATCGGATAGCCGCCGTCGGCGGCGATGTAGCCGTCTATCTTGTCGACGATCTTCAGCTCGTCGGCGGGGACGCTGTCGAGATAGGCCTTCCAGTCCTTCGTCGGCATGCCGGTCTGGGCCGATGTGAAGGCTTTGTTGCGAGCCGTCGCCACGGCGATCCGCGGCGCGCCTTCGCAGCTGAGGAATCCAACGATCTCCGCCGAGGAGTCGGCGATCGCGATGTGGACGCGGATGTCGAGCTCCCGGGCGCGGGCGGTCGCGGCCCGCAGCAGGGTCTCGATGGCTTCGGTCGACAGGGTCTTGCGGGGGGCGCTCTTCTTCATGCTTCGATTCTCCTCGGGTCAGGCCTCGGGTCAGAAATAGCGGATCGGCAGCGCCGCCATGGTGCGGAGCGCGATCCCGGGCAGATGGCGGATCTTCGCGTCGGGCGCGAGCTCGAAGCGCTTGAACCGGTCGAGCAGCACGCCGAAGGCGGTCGCGAGCTCGAGTCGCGCCAGCGGCGCACCGACGCAGTGGTGCTCGCCCTGGCTGAAGGCCATGTGGGCGCCGGCGTTCTTGCGGTGGAGATCGAGTACGTCCGGATCGGGGAACTGCTCGGGGTCTCGATTAGCGGCGGCGAAGCGGATGTGGACCATCGCGCCGCGCGGGATCTGGACGCCGGCCACCTCGCCGTCGGCTTCGGCATACCGAAAGAATCCCTGGCTCGGCGACTCGAGACGGAGCACCTCCTCGACGAAGTTCCGCAGCAACGCACGCTCACGGCGGAGCGCGCGGTCGACCTCGGGATGCTCGATCAGGAGCCAGAGCCCGGACGCGAGGGCGCTCGTGGCCGTCTCGTGGCCACCGACGATCAGGTGTTCCGCGATGCCCATCTTCTCGGCCATGGGCAGCGGGCGGCCGTCGGGGAAGCAGGCGGTCGCGAGCGTCGTCAGGACGTCCTCGCCGGGCTGCGTGCGCTTTCGCTCCATCCAATCGGCGAGGTATTGCTGGAGCTCGACCCCCAGCTTCGCGACCTCGATCTCCCGCTCGAGGGCGATCACGCCAGAGAGCGGCTCGACCCAGGCGTCGGACCAGTGCTTGATCTTCGGAGCGTCTTCGGCGGGGAGCCCGAGCAGCCGTGTGATTACACCGATCGGGAGGCGGGCGGCGAAGCGCTCGATGAAATCGCATTCGGCGCTGCGGGCCATCTCGCCGGCGAGCGCGCTCGCGAGGGATTCGATGAAGGGCGCGAGGTTCCGCACGCGGCCAGCGGTGAAGGCGCCGGCGACCAGATTTCGATAGTCGCGGTGGATCGGCGGATCGCTCTGGAGGCGCGTGTCTCGGGGCCATCCGTTCGATTCGAGGATCTGGCGAGCCTCGGCGTGTTGGAACATCGAGAAGCCGGCCTTGATGAGCAGATCGTTCGCCCAGATCTCGGGCTTCGAGAGCACGAATTGGACGTCGCGATAGCGGGTCACGATCCAGGCGTTCAAGGGGGCACTGAAATGGACCGGCGCCTGCTCCCGGCAGGCGCGATAGTAGGCGTAGGGCGACTCCTGGATCTCGGGCTCGAGCAGACTGTGGTCGACGGCGCGCATGGCTCACCGGCTCCGATCGGTCGCACGAGCGAGCGGCAGCGAATCGTGGGCGCGGATCGTCGGGTTTCGCTTCTGCCAGTGCGCGGGTCCCGTCAGCGCCCAGTCTAGATCCGTCCGGATGAGCAGCCGCTCGATCGCGATCCGGGCCTCCATGCGCGCGAGCGCGGCCCCCAGACAGAAATGGCGCCCGCCGCCAAAGGAGACGAGGCCTGCGAGGTCGCGGTCGATGTCGAAGCGGTCGGGGTCCGCATAGCGCAGCGGATCCCGATTGGCGGCGCCGAGGCCGAGCAGGAGCTGGCTGCCGGCGGGAAT
>JANNQH010000434.1:0-1874 GCA_031400655.1 Deltaproteobacteria bacterium
CGATTTCGAGGTCGGCGAGCATGATGTGTTGCGTCGACGTGTAGTCCCAGGATTCCGCAGGCGTAGTTTGATAGTGCCACACCA
Organism: Deltaproteobacteria bacterium; assembly: GCA_031400655.1. Lineage (GTDB taxonomy): Bacteria > Myxococcota_A > UBA9160 > UBA9160 > UBA4427 > UBA4427. The sequence continues at coordinate 85 of JANNQH010000434.1, forward strand.
GCTCGCCGGTGTCGGGCCGCAAGGCGAGGATCGACGAGAGATAGAGGTTGTCGCCGCCGCCCGGGCTGCGCAGCCAGCGGACGTGGGGCGATCCATTGCCTGTGCCGACATACAGCAGCCGGAGATCCGGGTCGTAGGCCATGCCGTCCCAGACCGTGCCGCCGCCGCCGGACTTCCACCATTCGCCGGTCCAGGTCTTCGCCGCGCGCTCCATCGCAGGAGTCTCGAAGCCCTTCGCCGGATCTCCGGGCACGGTATAGGTCCGCCAGACGAGCTCGCCCGTCTGCGCATCATAGGCGGAGACATAACCGCGCGCGCCGAGATCGGCGCCGGCGTTGCCGATGATGACCTTGCCGTCGACGATGCGAGGCGCGCCGGTGATCGAATAGCTGAAGGAAGCCTCGAGGGTCGAGGTCGACCACGCTTGTTTGCCGGATGCACGGTCGACGGCGATGAGCCGACCGTCGAGGGTCCCGATGAAGACGCGGTCGCCCCAGAGTGCGACGCCCCGATTGACGAAGCCGCAGCAGATCTTGCGCGCGTACGAGCGCGGGACCTCCGGGTCGAAGGTCCAGAGGCGCTCGCCGGTCGCCGCGTCGAGGGCGTAGAGGATGCTCCAGGGCGCACTCACGTACATCACGCCGTCGGCGATCAGTGGCGTTGCCTCGACGCCGTGCTCGCTCGCGAGATCGAAGCTCCAGGCGAGGCCGAGCTTCGCGACGTTCGCTTCGCCGATCTGGTCGAGTGGGCTGTAGCGCTGCTCGGCGTAGTTGCGGCCGTGCGTGAGCCATTCCGTGGGATCGGCGGCGATGATTCGCGCCCTGTCGACGACGCCGGGTGTCGCGCGCCCGCCGGGATCAGCAGCGAGCTTTGCGTCCGACGAGTCGCTCGCGGGAAGCGCGCTGCATCCTCCGACTCCAAGTGCGGCAAGCGCGAAGAGCCAGCCGAGCGCGCGGCCTGCATGATGAGTCGTACAAGGCATGGCGGACGCTCCTTCGGCAAGCGGACTTTCGGCTACTCGCGACGATACGAAAACGGGTGGGGGATGGGAATGGGTCGTTATCCTGTAGAGCAGACTCGCTGCCGCAGCATTCCGCGCGGTCGGCGACGAGCGCAACGAGGAGGCGATGCATGGCGAAGCGGGGCAGGCTCGAGGGCAAGGTCGCATTCATCACGGGCGCCGGCGCCGGGATCGGGCGCGCCGCCGCTCGACTCTTTGCGGAAGAGGGGGCCTCGGTCGTAATCGCCGAGAAGGACTCGCAGGCGGGTGCCCGCGTGGCCGAGGAAATCGAGCGGGCGGGCGGCCGCGCGCTGGCCGTCGAGACCGACGTGACGATCGAGAGCTCGGTCGCGCGGGCGGTGGCTGAGGCGATCGCGCGCTTCGGCGCGATCCACGTGCTCTTCAATTGTGCAGGCGGCTCGATTCCGCAGGATGGCCCGGCCACCGAAGTGGATCTCTCCGTCTGGGAGCACAGCATCAACCTCGATCTGAAGGGGACGTTCCTGGTTTGCCGCCACGTGATTCCGAAGCTCATCGCGGCCGGCGGCGGCTCGATCGTCAACAGCTCGTCGGTCGTGGCGCTCCAGGGGCAGCCGATCCATGCCTACTCCGCCGCCAAGGGCGGTGTCCTCTCGCTGACGCGGGCGCTCGCGGCGACGTACGGAAAACAGCGCGTGCGCGTCAACGCCATCTGCCCGGGGATCGTGATGTCCGAGCGCATCAAGGCGCGCATGCAGACGGGCCTGCTCGAACAGGCTGCGGCCATGGGACACTCGATCGAGTCCCATCC
>JANNQH010000435.1:0-8534 GCA_031400655.1 Deltaproteobacteria bacterium
TCGGCCGAGCCCGACGCGAAGAGCACCTCGTCGGACACGTTGAGCCGCAGGCCATCGCGCAGGCGCTGGATCTCGATCTGCCCGGACGAGACCTCGGATTCGAGATCGTTGACGAGCTCGTCGTAGGACGATTGCATCGACGCGATCTCCTGCTCGCGCTTGGCCAGCGCTGCCGCCGCCTCCATGCGAGCGAGACGCTCGGCGTCGAGGGTCTCGTCGAGGCGACTCGCCTCGCGCTGAATCTTCGCGAGATTGCTCTCGAGCCCGCCGCGCACTTCCCGTTCGTCCTCGTAGGATTCCTGGGCCTCGACATACTGGGCCTCGAGGCTCGCGCGCTCGATCTCGAGTCGCTGGACCTTGGACTGGAGGGCGGCTCGCTCGCGGTCGAGCTTCTCGTAGCGCGCGCCGAGGGCGTCGTGCGCGGTGCGCGTGACACATCCGGTCGCGAGACAGGCCATCGCGATGGCCGGGACGCTGGCGATCCAGACGAAGCTTCCCATTGCGACTCGAGACACCGGCCCCCCCTGCCCCCGATTGCGCTCAATTGCTCTCAATTCACGAGCGGCGCCATCAGCGTGTAGCGCAGCGCCTCGTCGATCGTCCCCACGAAGCGCAGATCGAGGCCCGCAAGCAGCTCGGGCGTGATCTCCTCGATGTCGCGCCGATTGCGTTCCGGCAGCACGACCCGCTCGATTCCGGCCCGCTTCGCCGCGAGCACCTTCTCCTTGATTCCGCCGACCGGCAGCACTTTACCCCGCAGCGTGATCTCGCCCGTCATGGCGACCCGCGGCACCATCGTGCGTCCAGTCAGCAGCGACGCCAGCGACGAGACCATTCCGATCCCCGCCGATGGGCCGTCCTTCGGAACGCCGCCCTGGGGCACGTGGACGTGGAGGTCGCAGGTGTCGAAGCCCTTCGGATCGAGGCCGTAGTCGCTGGCGTGGTTGCGCAGCCAGGAGCGCGCAGCCTCGACCGACTCGCGCATGACGTCGCCCATCGAGCCCGTGAGCTTCAGGTCGCCCTTGCCCGCCATCTGGGCCGACTCGATGAAGAGGATGTCGCCGCCGGCCGGCGTCCACGCCAGCCCGACCGCCACGCCCGGAATCACGTCGTCTTCCGCCAGATCCGGCTCGGCCTTGATCGGCCCGAGCAGCGCCTGCACCCGCGCCTCGTCGATAACCTTGACGATCTCCGGCTTCTCCTCCGCCACCTCGCGCGCGAGCTTGCGGCAGACCGCGCCGATTTCGCGCTCGAGACTTCGCACGCCCGCCTCGCGGGTGTAGCTCTCGATCAGCTTGCGCAGCGCGCCCTCGCTGAACTCGATGCCGGCGTCTTGAATGCCGTTGCGCTCGATCTGGCGCGGGACGAGGAAGCGCTTCGCGATCTCGAGCTTCTCCTCGAGCGTGTAGCCAGGCAGCTCGATCACCTCCATGCGATCCCGCAGCGGCGGCGACACCGAGTCGATCATGTTCGCCGTCGCAATGAAGAGCACCTGCGACAGATCGAAGGGGACCTCGAGGTAGTGGTCGCTGAATTCACCGTTCTGCTCCGGATCGAGGACCTCGAGCAGTGCCGACGACGGGTCGCCCCGACCGTCGGCCCCGACCTTGTCGATCTCGTCGAGCAGGAAGACGGGATTGCGCGTACCCGCCTTGCGCAGGCCCTGGATGAAGCGGCCCGGGAGCGCGCCGACGTAGGTTCGGCGATGGCCGCGGACCTCCGCCTCGTCGCGCACGCCGCCGAGCGAGATGCGCACGAACTCGCGGCCGAGCGCGCGCGCAACGGACTTCCCGAGCGACGTCTTGCCGGTCCCGGGCGGACCGACGAAGCACAGGATCGGACCCTTCAGGTCGCGCTTCAGCGACAGCACGGCGATGTATTCGACGATCCGGTCCTTAACCTTCTCGAGCCCGAAATGGTCCTCGTCGAGGACCTTCCGCGCTGCGACGACGTCGAGCTGATCCTCCGACAGCTGGCTCCATGGCATCGCCGTCAGCCAGTCGAGGTAGTTGCGGATCACCGAATGCTCGGCCGCCGCCGACGGCGTCTGCTCGAAGCGCTCGAGCTCTCGGGTCGCCTGCTTGTGGCCCTCTTCCGTCATGCCCGCCGCTTCGACCGCCGCCCGCAGGCGATCGACTTCCTCTTCGTCGTCCTCGCTCTCACCGAGCTCGCGCCGGATCGCCTCGAGCTGCTGACGCAGCATGTATTCGCGCTGCGTGCGGCCCATCTCGTTCTGGACCTTCTGCTTGATCTCGGTCTCGATCTGGAGTGCCTCGGTCTGCTTCGAGAGCTGGTCGAGGACGAGCCGCAGCCGAATGCCGACGTGATCGGCCTCGAGAATCTGCTGCTTGCCCGCCACATCGAGCTCGAGATTCGACGCGACGAGGTCTGCGAGCTTCGAGGGATCCGTCAGGTTCGCGACGAGCACTTGAAGCTCGTCCGAGAGCCGCGGGCTCTCGGCGACGAGAGAGCTGAACTGTTGCGCAACGCTGCGCACGAGGGCGGTCATCTCGACCGACTCGGTTCCCTGGCCCACGTCCGCGATCCGGCGGATCGTGGCCCGCAGATAGGGATCCGTGCCCGTGAACCGCTCGAGGCGCACGCGGGCGACGCCCTGGACGAGCAATCTGTACGAGTCGTCCGGAAATTTCAACATCTTCACGACGCGCAGCACCGTGCCGGTGCTGTAGACGTCGTCGACGCCGGGCGGGCCCTCGACGTCACGCTTGACCGCCGTGCAGACCAGCAGTCGATCCGGGCGGATGAGCACCTCGTCGATCAGTCTCTGCGAGGCCGGCGTGTTCACCAGCAGCGGCGAGAGCAGATACGGAAACAGCACCGTGTTTTTGAGCGGCAGGACGGGGAGCTCGTCCGGGAGCTCCGCAAGCTCCTCCACGTCGTCCACGAGGCCGCTCGCGACCGAGATCTCGGTCCCGCCGCGCTGCTCCTCGATCGGTGCTTTCTCTTCCTGTTCTTCGTCCATCGGTCCTCGGTCCCGACTCCGCCGTGTGCGGGAGGCCGGGTGTGATGCCGTCTGCGTTATTCGGTCTGGATGGGCAACGTGCGCCGCGTCGGCGCGCGCTTGGGAATCCGCACCTCGAGGAATCCATCCTCGAGGCGCGCGCGGACGGAGTCCGGATCGAACGGGGTCAGGATCACGATCTCCCGCTCGAAGGGCCCGAAGCTGATTTCCATCTGCTGAAGACGATCGATCGTTTCCGACGTCGGCGCCCGCCGCACCCCGCGCAGTCGCACGACCGAGCCCGCCACGTTCACGCGCAGATCCTGCCCGCGAACGCCCGCCACCTCGAATCGCACGACCACCTCGTCCCGCGTCTCGAAGACATCCGCCGCCGGCTGCCAACGGTCTCCGCCGCGCAGGCGGTCGGAGAACTCGCCGTACAGCTCGACGAGAGGACGCGGTTGATTCTTCTCCGGAATCCTAGTTCTCCTGCGTGAACTCGGCGTCGATCACGTCGTCGCCGCCCTTCGCCCCACCGGCTCCGCCTGCCTGTCCGCCAGAAGAGCCGCCCGCCGCGCCCGCGTCCGCGCCCCCTGCTGCCCCCGCATCGCCCTTGTAGAGCTTCTCGGCAAGCTTGTGCATCTGGGCCTCGACACGCTGGCGAGCCGCATCGAGCTTCGCCAGGTCGCCGGATTCGAGATCCGCCTTCGCCTCGGCCAGGGCCGACGATACGGCCTGCTTTTCCGCCTCTTCGAGCTTCGCGTCGTTCTCGGCGATCGTTTTCTCGACCCGGTAGATCAGGCTGTCGAGCTCGTTCTTCTTCTCGATCAGGGCTCGGCGGTTCGCGTCGGCACTGGCGTTGGACTCGGCCTCCTTCACCATCCGATCGATCTCGGAAGAATTGAGACCTCCCGATCCCTCGATCCGGATCGTCTGGACCTTCCCCGACGCCTTGTCCTTCGCGCCGACCGAGAGGATTCCGTTCGCATCGATGTCGAAGGTGACCTCGATCTGGGGGATGCCGCGGGCCGAGGGCGGAATGCCATCGAGGATGAAACGCCCGATCTCGCGGTTGTCCGTCGCCATGTCGCGTTCGCCCTGGAGCACCCGGATCTCGACCTGCGGCTGGTTGTCGGACGCCGTCGAGAAGGTCTGCTGCGCCTTCGTCGGCACGGTCGTGTTGCGTTCGATCAGCTTCGTCATCACGCCGCCGAGCGTCTCGATACCGAGCGAGAGCGGCGTCACGTCGAGCAGCAGCACGTCCTTCACGTCGCCCGCGAGCACGCCGCCCTGGATCGCCGCACCGACCGCCACGACCTCGTCGGGATTGACAGTCTGGTTCGGATCCTTCCCGAACAGCGCCTTCACCTTCTGCTGCACGAGCGGCACACGCGTCGTCCCGCCGACGAGCACGATCTCGTCGATCTCGCTCGGCTTGAGCCCGGCATCCGCCAGCGCCTTGCGGCACGGCTCGAGGCTCCGTTCGACGAGGTCGTCGATCAGCTGCTCGAACTTCGCGCGGGAGAGCTTCAGCGTCAGGTGCTTCGGGCCCGTCTGGTCCGCCGTGATGTAGGGCAGATTGATGTCGGTCGACTGGGCCGAGGAGAGCTCGATCTTCGCCTTCTCCGCCGCTTCGCGCAGTCGCTGGGTCGCCATCGGATCCTTGCGCAGGTCGATGCCCTGGTCCTTCTTGAACTCGTCGACCAGGTATTGGATCAGGCGCTCGTCGAGATTGTCGCCGCCGAGATGGGTGTCGCCGTTGGTCGCCTTGACCTCGACCACGTTGTCGCCGACCTCTAGGATCGAGATGTCGAAGGTGCCGCCGCCGAAGTCGAAGACGGCGATCTTCTCGTCGCCCTTCTTGTCGAGGCCGTAGGCCAGGGCCGCCGCGGTCGGCTCGTTGATGATGCGCTTGACGTCGAGACCCGCGATCTTGCCCGCGTCCTTCGTCGCCTGGCGCTGGGCATCGTTGAAGTAGGCGGGCACGGTGATCACCGCGCCGCTCACGGTCTGGCCGAGATAGGCCTCGGCCGCGGCCTTCAGCTTCGCGAGCACCATCGCCGAGATCTCGGGCGGAGCGAAGATCTGGTCGCCGATCTTGACGGCGGCGCTGCCGTCCTTGCCCTCGACGACCGGGTACGGGACGAGACTGATCTCCTCCGGGACCTCCGAGCGGCGCCGGCCCATGAAGCGTTTGATCGAGTAGACGGTCCGGGTCGGATTGGTGACGGCCTGGCGCTTCGCGATCGCCCCGACGAGGCGCTCGCCGTCGTTCGTGAACGCCACGACCGAGGGGGTCGTGCGCCCGCCCTCTTCGTTCGCGATCACGGTCGGCTGACCGCCTTCCATGACCGCCACCACGGAGTTCGTGGTGCCCAGGTCGATGCCGATGATCTTGCCCGTCGTTCCCCCAGATGTTGCCCCAGTCGTCGCCATGAGATGCTCGCCCCTCGTCCTTGTCCGGCCGCCTTAGCTTGCGGGCCGGGTTTGCGTGGGGCGGAAGCTGGGGCCGAGGTCCGGGGTGTCAATCGAAGCCGGTGATTTTGTTGTGACGAGAGCCACCTCGAACAGCTCCCTTCGCGACCGACCATCGCAAACGAGCGGCCTCGGCCGGCTCCGCCTCAGGTTGCGGAACCCGATGCGCCGGGTGGGGTCCACTCCGACGGGTCATCCGGCTTCGGGCGGGCGGCGAATCGCGTGAAAGTGCTCCAGTAACCGCCCGAAATTCCGATGGTTTGGTTGGAGGAGGCCCGGGGGCACGGCTATATTGCGCCTGCCCTCTGACCGGGATCGGATCGTGGCAAAGACGTCCGCGACGGGGGAGCTGTGTCCCGCCGCGATCGACTCCCGATGAGCTCTCGATCAGTCTCGAGGAAGAGGAGCAGAGCCGCGCATGGGACCTTGGTTGATCATGGCCGTGAACGCAGCCCTCTTCGGAGGGAGCTGCTTCGTCGTGGCCAGCCTGATCACCCAGATCGGCGCCGAGACCCTCGAGCCGGTCCCGACCGACACCGCGGCGGCGCGCATCGAACGCCCCGCAAACGAAGCCTCGGCCGCCCCCGGAACGATCCTCGAACGCAATCTCTTCGGCGCCCAGCTCGCAGGCGAATCCCAGGCGGCGCTCTCGAACGACGAGCCGGTCGCCGCCACGAAGCTGCCGCTGAAGCTCCTCGGCACCGCGGCGGCCAACGACGAACGCCGCTCGCGCGCCGCGATCCAGGACGAGAAAACCCAGAAGCATCTCGTCGTCGCCGTCGGCGATGCGATCGAGGGCCATGCGCGGGTCTCGGTCCGTGCGATCGAGCGGACAAGGGTGATCCTCGACAATGCCGGCCGGCCCGAAGAGCTCTTGCTGCGCGAGGGCGAGCTGCCGCCCGCGCGGGCGGCGATGGCGCGGCGGGGAGCCCGGCGCACGGCGGCGGCCCCGAGCGACCCGAACGCCGCGCTGAACCAGCGCCTCCAGACCCTGAACGGCCCGGGCGGTCAGGGCATCTCCCAGATCCTTTCGTCAGCGCGCATCGTGCCCCAGTACTTCGAGGGCCAGATGCAGGGTATGCGGGTCGACTCGATCAAGGCCGACAGCGTGTTCCAGAAGGTCGGCCTCCAGAACGGCGACGTCATCACCGAGGTCAACGGCATCGTGATCGACCGTGTCGAGGCGACGAGCGCCATCTTCGATGAATTTGCGACCGCCGAGTCGATCGACATCGCGGCCCTGCGCGGTGGATCCTCGGTCAAGCTGTCGGCCTCGGCCGCCGAGCTGTTGGAGCAGCGTTAGCGTGCGCGCACACCCTTCCCGCAAGCTCTCGATCCTCGGCGCCGTCGCGATTGCGCTCAGCCTGACCGCGCTCTTCATGGCCGCGCTCTTCATGGCCGCGGCGCCCGCGGCCTTCGCTCAAGCTCCGGACGCCTCGCCGAACCCGGCGCCCGGCGGAAGCGGACCCGAGCTGATCTCCCTCGATTTCAACGACGTCGAGCTCAACGTCGTGATCGACACGATTTCGCGCATGACCGGGTACAACTTCATCTACGACGACCGCGTGCGCGGGCGGGTCACGATCGTCTCGCCGACGGAGGTGACCGTCGATCAGGCCTTCGCAGTCTTCGAGTCAGTACTGAAGGTGAAGGGCTTCTCGCTCGTGCTGGGCCCGGGCAATACCTACAAGGTCATCCCGATCCGCGACGTCAAGGAATCGAGCATCGACACGATCAAGGACGGCCGCCCGTCGCGCAATCGCGACCGCTTCGTGACGCGGCTCATCCCCCTGCGGTTCATCGACGCCGAGGCGATCACGAATACGATCAAGCCCCTCGTCTCGAAGGACGCCCTGATCGTCGCCTATCAGCCGACCAACATGATCATCGTGACCGACAGTGAGAGCAACATCCGACGGCTGATGCAGATCCTCGACGCGATCGACGTCGAGAGCTTCCGACAGGAGCTCGCCGTCATCAAGATCGAGCACGCCGAGGCCGCGACGCTGGGCGAGCAGCTCTCCGAGATCTACGGCGCCGACATGTCTGCCCAGGCGGGTGGTGCCAACGCCAGCCAGCGGCGGGCGCGCGCCCGCCAGGCCGTCGCCGCCGGGCAGGTCCAGAACGGCGCGATGGGCGGCGGCGGCGGCGCGATCGGGCCCACCGTCACGATCCTCCCCGACGAGCGCACGAACTCGCTGCTCGTGCTGGCCTCCCGCTCGCAGATCGCGGACATCCGGGACCTGATCGAGAAGCTCGACGTCCCGGTCGTTGGCCAGGGCCGGATCCAGGTCTACTACCTGAAGTTCGCCGACGCGGAGGAGCTCTCGGAGACGCTCAACTCGCTGCTCGGCGGGGGCGGGGGAGGCGGCTCGCGCTCGAGCCTGCCGGGCGCCGCCTCGAACGTCGTCCAGAACCTGCGCTCGAGCGTGACCCCGCTCGCGGAAGGCGTCACCGTGACGGCCGACGTCGCCACGAATTCTCTCGTGATCCAGGCGAGCAAAGAGGCGTACGACACCCTCGAGCAGGTGATCGATAAGCTCGACGTCTCGCGGCCGCAGGTGCTGGTCGAAGCCCTGATCGTCGAGGTCGACGTCACCGACGCCCTCGACCTCGGCTTCAGCGCCGCCTATCGCATCATCAATGGCGATACAGACATCCTGCTCTCCACCGGCGTCGCCTCCCTGGTCCCCGGCGCCGGCATGCTGGCCACCGCGATCCGCGCCCCTTCGTTCTCCAATCCGGGTGATATCGACGATCCGACCAAGCCCCCGGACGAGGGCAATGGCAGGAATCTCCAGCTCGGCATCACGGCGAACAAGAGCAACAACGACGTCAACATCGTCTCCGCCCCCCATATCCTGACCTCCGACAACGAGGAAGCCGAGATCAAGATCGGCCAGAACATCCCGATCATCACCGGGGTGACCAGCCAGCCGGTTGGCGGCACGGCCGGCCTCGCTCAACAGAATTCGATCGAGCGTCAAGACGTCGGCGTCACGCTGCGCGTCACGCCGCAGATCAGCGAGGGCGACACACTGAGGATGGAGATCTTCCAGGAGCTTACGGAGGTGGCGGAATCCACCGCCGCCGGATC
>JANNQH010000436.1:0-1970 GCA_031400655.1 Deltaproteobacteria bacterium
TTTGTCACGTTCTCTTGCTGCTCGTCCTGATCGCACAACCGAGCTATGCGATCCTGCTCGTTTCGATGTCGCTCCTCGGCGTCGGAGTCGGCGGCGTCTATCCGCTGCTCGCGACACTGACGGCCGCCTCGTTCGGCTCGAGATCCTTCGGCATGGTCGCAGGCTCGATGCAGCTGGCGCTGCTCCCCGTCTCGATCGCGCTGCTCACCTTCATCGGCGCCAGCCACGACCGCACGGGCTCCTACACTCTCGCCTTCTGGGTCTTCATCGGGGTCGTGTTGCTGGCGAGCGCGCTCGTCGCGCAGGTTCGGCTTCCCGAACCGCAGCGCGCCCAGGAGGTTTCGCGATGAGCGCTCTCGAAGAAGCGAAAGCGAGAAACGCTGGCCTAGTGTTCCCCATGCCCCCCGAGTAGAGACCCGCCGCTACCCGATCTGCGCCCCGCATTCCGTCCCGACCCGCCAAGGAGTCCAACGCATGTCCGTCGAGATCGTCCGCCGCTCCTGCCCTACCTGCGAAGCCTGCTGCGGCCTGAAGGTCCACGTCGACCGCGATGCGAAGCAGATCGTGCGCATCGAGGGCGACCCCGACGACTTCCGGAGCCGGGGCTACCTCTGCCCCAAGGCCTACGCGATGAAGGCCGTCTACGAGGATCCCGATCGCCTGAGGTTGCCACTCCGCAAGCGGGCCGACGGCCGCTTCGAAGAGATCTCCTGGGACGAGGCCTTCGCCTACGCCGCCGAGCGCCTGCGCCCGATCCGCGAGAAGTACGGCCCGCAGTCCGTCGGCGTCTTCATCGGCGAACCGACGGGTCACAATCTCGGCGCTCTCCTCTACACGACGTTATTCATGCGTGCGCTCCAGACGCCGCGAGCCTTCTCGTCGGCGACGATGGACCAGTTCCCGAAGAACGTGACGTTGAAGCTCATGTACGGCGACGGCTGGATGTTCGTGATCCCGGACGTGAAGCGGACGGATCTCTTCATCTGCATGGGGGGCAACCCGGTCGTCTCGCAAGGCAGCCTGATGGGCACACCGGACGTCCCCGGCGTACTGACCGCGATTCGCAAGCGCGGCGGCCGTGTGATCGTGATCGACCCGCGCCGCACCGAGACCGCCGAGCTCGCCGACGATCACCATTTCATCCGCCCCGGCACCGACGCCTACTTCCTCGCCGCCATGATCCAGGTGTTCTTCGCCGAGGATCTCGTCCACCTCGGCCGCTTCGCCGCCTTCACCGACGGCGTCGACGAAGTCCGCGAGATCTGCCGCGAGTTCACGCCCGAATCCGTCGCGGAGACGACCGGCATTCCCGCCGCCACGATCCGCGCACTCGCCCGCGAATACGCCACGACGAAGCGCGCCGCCCTCTACGGCCGGATCGGGACCTGCACCCAGGAGTTCGGGACGCTCGCGAGCTGGCTGCTCGACGTCGCTGCGATCCTGACGGGCCACTTCGACGAAGTGGGCTGCATGATGTTCCCGCGACCAGCGGCTGGACAATCCGAGCCCGGCGAGGCGAATGCGCCGATGTCCGTCGGCGCCTATCGCTCGATCGCCCGTGGCCTCCCCGAGATCGACGGCCAGCTCCCGGCCGGCGTGATGGCCGAGGAGATCGAGGAGCGCAGCGCTGGCGAGCAGCGCATGCGGGCGCTGCTGACCGCCGCCGCGAACCCCGTCCTCTCGGCCCCCAACGGCAACCGGCTCGCCGCGGCGCTCGGCGAGCTCGACTTCATGGTGTCGGTCGACATCTATCTGAACGAGACGACGAGCCACGCTGATCTGATCCTGCCGACGACCGTCTCGGTCGAGGAGGAGAACTTCGACTTCACCTTCGCGACGACCTGCTCCCACAACTACGCCCGCTGGTCGCCCGCGATCCTGCCAGCGCCCGACGGCGCGAAGCCTCATTGGGAGGTCCTGATGCGCCTCGTCGAGGCGGCCACGGGCGTCACGCTCGAACAGCTCGACGA
>JANNQH010000437.1:0-1904 GCA_031400655.1 Deltaproteobacteria bacterium
TTCCGCGAGGTGATGACGGTCGACCTGGTGGCGCGCGCGCTGCGCGACCAGGGCGTCGCGGTTCGCTTCATCTATTCCTGGGACGATTTCGACGTGTTCCGCAAGGTTCCGGCGGACGCCCCCGAGCAGGCGCTGCTCGCAGAGAACCTGCGGCGGAGCGTCGCGGACGTGCCGGATCCCTATGCCGCCGATCCGGCCGGCGATCCGGCGAGCCCGGTCCCGCCCGCCGACAGCTACGCGAGCCACCACATCGCGGTCTTCGAGGCAAGCCTCGGCCCGCTCGGCATCCAGCCCGAGTTCATCCGCCAGTCGCGGGCCTACCGCGCGGGACGTTATGCCGAGGGGATCCGCAAGGCGCTCGCGCAGAAGGACGTGATCCGCGCCGCCCTCGATCAGTTCCGCACGGAGCCGCTGGCAGCGAGCTGGCTTCCGCTGGCGGGCTTCTGCAAGGGCTGCGGTCGGGACTCGATCGAGTTCACGTGGGACGGTGACTGGCAGGTCGAGCTGGATTGCGGGGACTGCGGAGTCCGCACGCGGGTCGACCTGCGCGAAGGCGGCGACGTGAAGCTTCCCTGGCGGATCGACTGGCCGATGCGTTGGGCCTTCGAGGGTGTCTGCTTCGAGCCCGGCGGCAAGGATCACAGCACGGCGGGCGGAAGCTACGACACGGCGAAGCAGATCGTCGGGCCGGTGTTCGGGTGGGTGGCGCCCGAGTATGTCCCTTACGACTTCGTTCGCATCAAGGGCGGGGGCGGGAAGATCTCGAGCTCGGCGGGCGGGGCGGTGACGGTCGCGGACTGTCTCGAAGTCTACGAGCCCGAGATGCTGCGCTGGATCTTCGCGAGCCAACGTCCCAACTCCGAGTTCCAGATCTCCTTCGACGCCGACGTGATCAAGCTCTACGAGGATTACGACCGCGCCGTGGCGAACGCCCACGAAGTCGACGACGGCGGGAAGAACGACAAGAAGCGCCAGGTCGTGCGCCGCACGATCGAGCTCTCGCGGCTCAAGCCCGGGCGCATCGAGCCCGGGACGAAGCCCGTGCGCGTGCCCTCGTTCCGGCCGCTCTCGGTGACGCTGCAGATCTATGACGGGGACATCGAGCGGACGCTCGCTCACTATCAATCGACGGGCGAGGTCGCGAACGAGGCGGAGGCCGAGCGGCTGCGCGTTCGCGCGCTGCGCGTGTGGCGCTGGATCGAGAATCATGCGCCCGATGATTTTCGCTACCGGATCCGCGAGACGCCGGCGATCGAGCCGATCGCGGGTGAGCCGCGGGAGATCCTGGCCCGCCTCGTGCGCGCGCTCGAGGCGTCACCCGACTGCCGGGAGCAGGATCTCGTGCCTCATCTCAAGACGATGTGTGAGGGGACCTCGCTCACGCCGCAGGATTTCTATCCCTACGTGTACGAGCTCCTGATCGCACGTCCAAAGGGACCGAAGCTGACGACGCTGCTCTCGACGATGGGCTCGGCGCGGGCGCTACCCCTCCTGCGCGCGGGCCTCTAGCGCGGCGCTGCTAGGCCCCCTGTGCCACCGTGTCGAGGATCAGGTCGAGCTCCGGGATGCCGTCGACCAGCAGATTCCGGCTCCGTCGCAGACTCACTTTCACGGCCTCGCTCGACTTGCCCACCCGCTTGGCGATCGCCCGGACCGACTGACTCTCCGCATAACGAAGCCGGAAGATTTCCTGATGGGCCGGCCGCCGTCCCGCCTCGAGGACCTCGTCGCAGCGCTCGAGTAGATGGGTCGCATCGATTCGGCGCTCGATCGCCGCATCGCTCGGGCGGTCTTCGAGCTCGCGGGCGTCCTTCCGGCCGACCATCCAGCGCGAGCAGTGGCGGTAGTAGCGGGAGCAGACGTTGTGGGCGATTCCGAAGGTCCAGGTCAGCAGGCTCGAGCGG
>JANNQH010000438.1:0-2320 GCA_031400655.1 Deltaproteobacteria bacterium
GGGACCGCGAGCGAGCGCAGGCGATGTCGCTTCGGCGCGCGCCTTCTCGAACAGCGGATGGATCACGGCGTTCAACTGTGGATTGACGCGTTCGATGCGTTCGATCGCGGCGTCGACGAGCTCGATGGGTTTCAGCTCGCCGCGGGCGACGAGCTCGGCCTGGGCGGTGGCGTCGAGGAGGGCGAGGGATTTCGACATGCGAGGAGTCTGGCACGCAGAAGCGCCAGCCGCATTCGACGGACGAATCCGAGCGGCGTTCGGCGCCTGCGGTGCATCCCCGTCCGGCTTGGTACGGTTGGCAGCCGGATCAGGTGTCGCATCCGGGCGACCCGCCGTAAGGGCGCAAGAAGAGGAGACCAGCGTGGGTGTGCTCGATGGGAAGGTCGCGATCGTGGCGGGGGGCTCGCGGGGCGTGGGGCGCGGGTGTGTGCTCGAGCTCGCGGCCGCCGGGGCGAAGGTCTACGTGCTGGGTCGCACGCTGAACGAGGGCGACGGCGCGTTGCCGGGGAGTCTTTCGAAGACGGTGAAGGAGGCGGCGGAGCTCGGCGGGGTCGCGATCCCGGTGGTGTGCGACCTGCGTTCCGACGCGCAGATCGAAGCGGCCTTCGCGCGGGTGATCGCAGAGTGTGGACGGCTCGACATCCTCGTGAACAGCGCGTTCGATCTGCCTGAGGGTTGCGGCAATGCGCAGCCTTTCTTCGAGACGCCGATCTCGTTCCTGGACGACATGTCCGCGATCAGCGCTCGCTCGGTCTACGTGACGACCTGGCATGCGGCGCAGCACATGCTTCCCCGCCGTCAGGGGCTCATCGTGAACATCAGCTCCCAGGGCTCGCGTGAGTATTTCGTCCACGCGACCTACGGCATCAGCAAATCGGCCCTCGATCGGATCGGCCAGGAAACCGGCCGCGAGCTCGCGCGGCATGGTGTCTCCGTCGTGACGCTCTGGCCCTCGTTTGTGTTGACCGAACGCATCCTTGCCTTCGACGCCGACGAGTGGGGCCTCGACCTCGACGACGCCGAGACGCCGCGTTTTCCGGGACGCGGCGTGGTGGCGCTCGCGGCCGACCCGAACGTCGTCGCGCGAAGTGGCCGGATCTACACGACCCGCCAGATGGCGGACCTCTACGGATTCAAAGATCTCGCTGGCAACCTGCCCAAGGGAGCGCCTGATCCGCTGACGCACTATCCGTATGATAAACAAGAGGCCATACATTGAATAAGCGGCCATTGAACGACTGACAGGAGAATTCCATGGGCCGACCCGTGTTGCAGCCGACGTCCCGACTCCTGAACCACAGCGAGATGTTCTACGCCCCGGGCGACCGGGCGTTGGCCCGCGAGCTCTTCCGGGCGATCGGATGCCGTGTCCTCGATCCGCAGGAAGAGGAAGGCCCGGCGGATCTAGGACCCGCGGCCGCGCCGTATCTGATCATCTTCGTCGATCCGAAGAGCACAGACCTGATCGACAACGTCCTGTACGCCTCGGAGGTCGAGCCCGATCAGTGGCGCTTCGAGCAAGCCCTCCGCAAGCAGATCGCCGCGGATGCGGCACTGCGCTCCAGTCACGACGCCTATGAGGCGTGCTTCGCGAGGTATCCGCAGGGCATGACTCATTTCGGCGTGTCCATGAACGAGACCCAGCTCGACGAGGCGTTCGAACGCATCGCGCATACGCCCGAGTTCAAGGGCCGCCTCGAGATCGCGGGCCCGTTTCGCCCGGGCGAGCCGGGCTCCGTCGACCCGCGCGTCATCCAGGGCTTCATCCGCACCGACATCGTCTCGACCGGGCTCCTGCTCGCTGGGCAGCAGATCGAGCTGCAGGTCCGGATCGATTGAGAGACGACAGGAGTTTTCGATGACCGACTCTTTATTCCCGGAGCTATCGCCGGAGTCATTGGCCGAGCACGCGGATCGCCTCGCCATCCACGAGCTGATGTACCGCTATGCGCGGATGGTCGACTTCCGCGAGTGGAAGCTCTTCGACCAGGTCTTCGCCCCGGACGCTAGCTGCGACTACGTCTCCTCGGGCGGGATCGAGGGCACGGCCCGCGAGGTGATGGATTGGCTCGATCGGGCGCTCGCGCCCTGGCCGACGAACCTCCACTTCGTCACGAATCTCTCGATCGATTTCGACGCCGGCCGCAAGACGGCGCGGACGGCCTGCTATTTCCTCGGGCAGATGGCCCGAGGCGAGATGGGGAAGGACCAGCTCGTGATCTCGAGCTCGGGGCTCTACGTCGATCGGGTTCGCAAGACGGCGAAGGGCTGGCGAATCGTCGAGCGCGAGATGCGAATGACCATCATGCAGGGATCACTG
>JANNQH010000439.1:0-3407 GCA_031400655.1 Deltaproteobacteria bacterium
GTCGTTTACGGCCGCCTGCGGCACGAGGCCCGACGGGAAGATCGACGCCGAGACGATGTCGTAGTCGGCCTTCTGCTTCGCGAGCTTGCGCAGGGCGTCGACGCCTTCGTTTGGGTTCACGGTCGCGCTGAGCACGAAGCGGTCGGGATGTTCGCGCCGAGCGCGGCTGCCATGTTCGCTGAGTCCCACCTTCGCGACGCGGATGCCGAACCGATCCATCCTCTCGAGCACCCACTCGACGCGGTCGACCGACGGGTCGACGATGTCGGGCACCTGCTTGAACATGTACTGCGCAGGGAACTCCATCTCGCGCAGGCTATCGGCATCCTTGAGATTGGCGCGGAAGAAGTCGTAGGTTCGGACCTTCTCCTCCACCGAGCCGTATGGGAACCCGATCCCGAGGTCGACGATGCCGATGTCGGCGGGCATGCCCATCCGTTGGTCTCTCCTGGTGCCACTGCGGATGAAGATTGTCTCGTGCCCACCGCCGGCGTGCCACCGTCGGCGAATGAAGCTCGGAGAGGTGCGCTGAATGGCTCGCAACACTCGCGGCGAACGCAAACGACGACTCGTGGCGGAGCTCCTCGACCGCCTGCGCGCGGACCACGCCGCCCTCGCGCGTGCGCAGCGGGCGACCGTCGCCGGGGCGACCTCCGAGGAAGCGAAATCCGAGCACAGCAAGGACACCCGCGCCCTCGAGCAGACTTATCTCGCCCGCGGCCAGGCGCAGCGCGTCGAGGAGGTGCGGGAGGGGCTTTCGCGCGTCGCGGCGCTCCCGCTTCGCGTGTTCGCGGAGGCTGAGCCGATCGCGGTCGGGGCGGTGGTCGAGATCGAAGAGGAGGAGGCCACGAGCATCCTTCTCCTCGTCCCCTACGGCGGGGGCATCCGGCTGTCGGGCGGCGAGCAGGTCGTCACACCGGCGTCACCCCTCGGCCGCGCCCTGATCGGAAGGACCACGGGCGAAACGGTCGAGATCGCGGTCGCCGGACGGCCGCGCCACCTCACGGTTCGGGGCTTGGAATAGTCGCCCCCCTACCACCGCGTCGGCACGTAATCCTTCAAGAACTGCCCCCAACAATGCTCCCCGGTGTTGAAGCCGGTGAAGATCGGGTCGAGCACCCGGGCGGCACCGTCGACCGCGTCGAGCGGAGGCGCGAAGCGTTGGGACGTCTCCTTCTCGACCGACAGGGCAAAGGGATCCTCGTCGGTGACCCAGCCGGTATCGACGCTATTCATGTGGATCCCGTCGCGCACGAAGTCCGCCGCCGAAGTCCGCGTCATCATGTTGAGGGCGGCCTTGGCCATGTTCGTGTGGGGGTGACGAGTGGTCTTGAAGGTCCGGTAGAACTGGCCCTCCATGGCCGAGACGTTCACCACGTGTTTGTCGCGGGTCGGGACCGCAACCATCAGCGGCTTGAGCCGCGCGTTCATCACATAGGGAGCGATCGCGTTCACGAGCTGGACCTCGAGGAGCTCGACGGTCGAGATCTCGTGGAGGTCGAGTCGCCACGAGTTCTTCTCCCGCAGGTCGAGCGGTTGCCCCTCGCCGTCTCGCATGCCTTGCGGGAAGAGCGGCGCGAGCGCGGCCTCGCCCAGCAGGTCGACGACCGAGAGGGCCGCGACGTCCTGCGGCGTTTCGTGCGGCGCCAGTGCTCCCGCCGCCGGATTCGCCGACCCGGCCGACCCGAGCAGCGCCATCTCGACCGGCGCGAGTCGTGCACGGTCTTCTCTCGCCACCATCTCCTCGTAGTAGGCGGGCGGTCGGCGCACCGTCTGGCAGGCGTTGTGGACGAGGAAGTCGAGTCGTGACTCTTCGGCGAGCAGGCGCCGACAGAAGCGCTCGACCGACGGCGTGTTGCGCAGCTCGAGCGCCTCGATCCGAAGCCGCTCGCGCCACTTCCCGAAGTCGGGCTCGCGGCCGAAGCGCTCGGCCGCATCGACCGCGAAGCGGGTCGTCGCGATCACGTGCGCGCCGGCGCGCAGCAACATGAGAGCCGCCTCGAATCCGATCTTCACGCGCGCTCCGGTGACGAGCGCGACGCGGCCCTCGAGGTCGGCGGTCTGATGACGCTTGGCCCAATTGAACGCGGCGCAGGGCGGGCACATCGATTCGTAGTGCGGATGGAGGTCGAAGTAGGGCGCCTTGCAGACATAACAGTCTCGAGGGGACTCGAGGCGGCGCACATCGGGCGCCTTGGGGCGCTCGCGGGCCTGCAGGGTGAGCAGCCGCCGGTGCTCTTCGGAGACGTCGAGGCCGGGCGGCGGTGCTGGAAACGCGAGCGAACGCTTGCGGGCCCGGTTGCTGCGCGCCTCGAGCGCGGCGTCGTCCCGCATGCGGTCGGTGTGGCGCGCATGTCGGCGGCGCGCGCGGGCGAAGCGCCGCCTCGCCTCCGGTTCGGGCCGAGCGAGCCGGCCCGCCGCGATGCGCAGACGTCGATGGAGGTCCTCGTCGAGCCCGTCGACGGGGGCCTCCGCGTCGGCCAGCCCCTCGAGCAGCTCGATCAACTTCACGAGATCGGCCGTGCTCCGCTGGGCCGTCTCGCGTTCTTGCCGGCCGTCTCGCTCGTCCATCGCCACCCCGCATCCGCGGCCGCGGAGCGTAACCGAGTGTCTGGACGAAAGGTCGATCGTCATGATGAGGGTTCGGGGGCTCGCTCCGCGGCGGGTGAATTCTCTACTGTCGGTTCCCGCGCCTCGCCGCGCCCGACGGAGACCGCTTCGCATGGATCTGCTCTACACCGCGCACGTTCCCGCCGGCCCCGGCCCCTTCCCGACCGTCATCGCACTCCACGGCTACGGCGCGAGCGCCCACGACCTGCTCGGCCTCGCGCCGCAGATCCGGCGGGGCGAGCTCGTGTTCCTGTGTCCCCAGGGTCCGCTCGCCCTCGAGATCGGCCCGGGCCAGCGTGGCCATGCCTGGTTTCCGATCGATGCCTCCGGCGAGGTCTCCGCCCCGGCCCTCGTCGGTGCGCGCGGTGCGCTCGAGGGCTTTATCGAGGACGCGCTGAAGATCCATCCCGTCGATCCGGATCGGATCGTCGTGCTGGGCTTCAGCCAGGGTGGCGTCATGGCCTACGACCTGGCGCTCGGGCGGCCCGATCGCTTCAAGGGCCTGGTGGCCCTCTCGAGCTGGCTCCCGGAGGCGGTCGTCCAGGGCCTCCGGCCGGATCCGGCGCGGGCGGCGCTGCCGACCCTCCTTATACACGGGACACGGGACCCCATGATCGCGATCGACAACGCCCGAAAGGCGAAGACGCAGCTCGAGGCCCTCGGGATCCAGGTGGCGTGGGGCGAGTACGAGATGGGGCACGAGATCAACCCGGCGGCGGCGCGGGATCTGCTCGGATGGCTGGGGGCGGGGGCGCTCGCCTGAGGCGCCTGCGCCTGGTTGCTGCGCGTCGGTTAGA
>JANNQH010000440.1:0-2341 GCA_031400655.1 Deltaproteobacteria bacterium
CGATCTGCACGCTACGGCGTGTACCAGATCGGCGAGGTATACGCGCGCTCTTGCAGCGTCGGCGGCTGCTCGTCCGGCGGGTCGATCTGGAGCGCGATGCCGTCGAGCAGCGAGTGGCGCGGGGTCGGGATCTCGAGCACGCGTACGTAGTAGAAGCCGCGGCGCTCGGGATTGAAATCGGGATCGGTCCAGACGGCGACGAGCTCGGGGGCACCGATCGTGTTCGAGTAGCTGCCGCGGTCGAGGTCGACGGTGTTGCCGATCGGCGGGAGCTCGCCGCCTTCGCCGGGCTCGCGGTGACCCGACCAGGCGACGTCGTAGACCCGCTCCATCGCGTGGCCATCGCGGCCGATCCAGCCCTTCACGATCTGGATGCGATCGAGGTTCGCACCCTTCGGATCTTTCGCTACGTGGACGAGGAAGCTTGGCGCCATGGTCTTGTCGCCGCCAAACAACCCGCTGAGCCCCGTCTTCGGCTGGGGCCGTCCCGCGAGATCGCCCCCCATCGCAACGCCCTTTGCATAACCGACCTGGGCGAGGTCGGCGGCGTCGACATCGCTCGCCTCGAAGGACCAGCCGCCGAAGAAACGCACGCGCATGCGCGACCCCGTCGTCGCATAGACCTCGCGCCGCCGGAACGCGGCGAAGATCGACTCGCGGGTGTTCTCCTCGGCCCAGACGGCAGCGAGGCCACCAGCGCCCATGTTCCAGCCAGTGATGCCACGGCCGCCGGAGAAGTTGGCCTTCGTCTCGGGCGTCGAGTCGAAGGCCATCTTGCCCCAGAAATTGTCCTCTTCGTAGGAAGAGAGGCCGGTGTGGGAGTCGGTCGAGCCGATCATTCCGAACTTGTAGGGATTGGCGCCGAGCTTCTCTTCGAGCTCGAGGCCGCGCATCAGGGCCGTGCGCGCGTAGTCGCCGGGTTGCGCGACGTATGGCTGTTTGTTCTGTTGGATGTAGCCCGTGTAGATCTCGAAGTCGGCGAAGGGATCGTTCGGGGAGAGGGCAGGATGGGTCTCCGAAGTGCCCTTGAACTGGGTCACCTCCATCACAGGCTCCCAGCGCGCGCGGGTCCGGGCACTCTCCGTGGTATAGGGCGACTCGTCGAGAGTCACGTCGCCGAACATGTAGCCCTTCGAGATGTTCGAGTTGTGCGGGATCGCGACGAACTGGGCGCCGGTTTCCTTCGTCGTCTGCTCGAGGAATTTCCAGAGGTCCTCAGGGTAGGAGCTCTTGTCCGAGCCGTAGGGCATGAAGCGGCGAGCGGTCTCCCCGTCGGACGGCGTCATGACGACGCGATGCAGATTCGCGCCGGACGGTATCGAGCTCCATTCCCAGCCGATCAGGGCGGTGAAGCGACCGGGGTCGTTGTGACGATCGGCAGCGGTCGTCGTCTCGGCCCAGGCGTCGACGTGGAGCGATTCGAGCGCCGGACCGATCGGAAGCGGATTCGGCGCGCCGGCGGCGGAAATCGGGTTCTTCGTGTCGCCGGGCGCGATCGTGGACGCCGCGGGCAGGACGCCGGTGAAGAGCGTCTGGCCCTTGCCGGAATCGATCGCCTCCCGCACCCGATTCGCGAACTCGGCCCCGGGCCCCTCGCGCACATCGAAGTAGAGCTTCCGGATCATGCCGAGGTACTCGGCGTGGTCGGCCACGACGAGGAAATCGAGCGGCGTCTTGATCCGGACGCGAGCGCGGTGATAGGGATGGATGACGGGCAGGCCCTTCGCCCAGCGATAGGCCGTGTCGGGGTCGGCGGAGCGGTTGCCGTTCAGGAAGGCGTCGAAGGAATACGACGTGTGGAGATGGGTGTCGCCGAAGAAGACCTGGCGTGCGGGATCGGCGCTGGCCGTGGCCGCGCCGAGTGTCATGAGCAGGACTGGACCGAGCGTCTTTGCGAGCGCTGCGCACCACCGGGCCGTGGACGGGGCGGAGAATGCGATCATGCGCTTCACCTTCCTGGAAACGGCACGTCGTGCGGCAGCTTTCGCGAACGGAGCACCAATCGAGCGCGAATCGAGGCTAGACCGCGGCCGGGCCTCGCTCGCCCGTGCGGATGCGGATGGCTTCTTCGAGGGGCAGCACGAAGATCTTGCCGTCGCCGATCTTGCCGGTGTTCGCGGCCTGGCTGATCGCATCGATCACGCGCTCGACGATCTCGTCGCGCACGACAATCTCGAGCTTGATCTTGGGAAGAAAATCAACCACGTACTCGGCGCCGCGATAGAGCTCGGTATGTCCCTTCTGGCGGCCGAAGCCCTTCACCTCGGTCACCGTGAGTCCTTCGACGCCCACCTGGCTCAGGGCTTCCTTCACGTCGTCGAGCTTGAACGGCTTGATGATC
>JANNQH010000441.1:0-3111 GCA_031400655.1 Deltaproteobacteria bacterium
GCCTTGTAGGCGGGGTAGAGCGTGTGGCGAAAGCTTCCGCCCGGCGGATCCATCGCGACGACGACGTGGGTCGGGCGCTCTTCGCGCAGGACCTTCGCGAGCATCGTCACGAACCCGTAGGCGGCATTGGTCGGCGTCCCGTCCGGCGCACGCAGATTCGGGATTGCGAAGAAGGCGCGGTAGAGGGCGTTCGCACCGTCGATCACGACCAGGCGGGCGTTCGAGGCAGGCGTTCCGGAGCCGGATTCGGTTTTCACGCGGCGATGTTATCGCGCAGGCCGCTTGCGCAACGGATCAATTCCCCGCCGACGACCCCGCGCGACTCTCCCTCGCCGGCACGGGGGGGCTCAGCGCGATCCGCGAAGGATCCGAGAGAATTCCCCGCAGAATCGTCTCGATCGCATGCATGTAGAGCGGCTCGAGCGGACGTCTCCGGATCTGGCGGCGCGCCTTGGTGTTGTCTGACTCGATCAGGGAATTCGCGATCGACCACAGCACGTTCGCGATTTCCCAGGTGTCGCAGGCGACGAACTCGCCCGTCGCCACACCCTGCTCGAGCGCTTCGTAGGTGACGTTCAAGTTGAGCTCCCAGAAGCTCGCGATCTTCTCGATCACCGCCCGGGGCAGCTCGCCGATGACACTTTCGTTGTCGATGGCCCAGAAGATCTGGAAGTAGTCAGGGTGATTCAGCCAATGGGCGAAATAGAATCGCGCGATCGAGCGAACGCGCTCGAGCGCGGATTCGCCCTGGCGGCCCGCGGACGTCATCAGGTCGTGGAAGATCTCGTGATTGTGGGTTAGGACGGCGACGTAGAGATCGGCCTTGCTCTCGAAATAGCGATAGAGCGTTCCCTTCGCGACACCGGCTTTCTCGGCGACCTCGTCGAGATTGGCGCCCATGAACCCATCGCGGAAGAAGACGTCGCGGGCGGATTCGAGGATGCGCCGTCGGCTCTCCGCCTTTTTCTCGTCGCGTGACATGACAGGAGTGTCGACTTCTCGCAAAATTCCGCAATAGCAATCGCCCCGGGATCACCGCCTTTCCGGAAAAGCTCGCGCTCACGTGTCCTCTAGAGGCTTCGACACGCGTGCGCAGGAACCCGGCGCAGGGGCTCGAAAATGCGGCGAAGGGCAGCGATCGGTCGCGCTCAGCCGTCGACGGAGTCGCTGCCCTCGTAGCGGAGCTTCTCGAACAGGATCGTCTGGATGTAGCGTTCGCCGAAATCGCAGATGATCGTGACGATCGTCTTGCCTTTGTTCTCGGCCCGCGAGCCGTACTCGATCGCGGCGTGGACGTTCGCGCCCGCGGAAATGCCGCACAGGATTCCCTCCTCCCGCGCGAGCCGCAGCGCCATGGCGACCGCCTGGTCGTTCGAAACCGTGAGGACGCCGTCGAGATTCTCGGTGTCGAGCACGTCGGGCACGAAGCCGGGACCGATGCCCTGGATCTTGTGCGGCCCCGGCGATCCTCCCGAGAGGATGGGACTATCGAGGGGCTCGACCGCGATCGCCTTGAAGGTCGGCTTCTTCGGCTTGATGAAGCGCGAGACGCCCGTGATCGTGCCGCCGGTGCCGACGCCGGCGACGAGCGCGTCGACGCTGCCGTCGGTGTCGTTCCAGATCTCCTGCGCCGTCGTATCGAAATGGGCCTGCGGGTTCGCGGGATTCTTGAATTGCTGGGGAATGAAGGAATTCGGGATCTTGGCCGCGATTTCATTGGCGCGCTCGATCGCGCCGCGCATGCCCTTCGCCCCCTCGGTCAGGATGATCTTCGCGCCGAAGGCGCGCATCGTGGCGCGTCGCTCGGGGCTCATCGTATCGGGCATCACGATCACGCACGCATAGCCCTTCACGGCGGCAACGAACGCGAGCGCAATCCCCGTATTGCCGGAGGTCGGTTCGACGATCGTCGACTTCCCGGGCACCAGGTCCCCGACCTTCTCGGCCGCCTCGATCATCGCGCGGCCGATGCGGTCCTTCACGCTGTTGCCCGGATTCGCCGACTCGAGCTTGCCGAGGATCGTGGCCCCGCAATTGCCGACGACGCGATTGAGACGAACCAGCGGTGTATTGCCGATCAGATCCGTGATGTTCGCTGCAACCTTCATGTTTTCCTCCGAAGCTCGAGATACGCCGACCGAAGATACACGCGCCTCGAGACCCTCGTCATGGGAGGTCATGGGACGTCGCAACCCGCGCCGCGTCGACGACCGGACCGACCAGGTACTCGACGAGCACCGTGACGTAGGCGCCGGGCGGGAGCCCGCAGCGCAGCCGGAATCCGTCCGCCCCGTCGAGCGATGTCAGCTCGAGGTCACGGGGCCGCACACGCAGGGGTCGGCGGGTGCCCTGCGCGCGGATGCCGCGGGGCAGCCGGAGCTCGCCTTCAGCGGGAATCCCATGTCGCTCGAGCACCTTCGCCTCGAGCATCGCGACCTCGCCGCGGGGCGCGCGCACCTTGGTGCCGAAGATCGGGCCGGTGGCGCTGATCTCGAATTCTCGGGCCCGCGCGCTGTCCCGCTCGAGATCGTCGACCCAGAACAGCCCGCCACTCAGCTCGACCCGGGCGAGATCGCCGAGCAGGACCTCGTCATGGCGCTCGCGACGCTCCTCGAGCACTGCATTGAAGACCTCGGCCTGCAGCGCCGAGACGAGAAACCGGGCGGACCGCAGGTCGCGGCTGCGAATCCGACCCCCGAATAGCTTGCGCGCTGCCTCCGCGTTGTCGCCGGCGCGGCCGAAGCGCTGCTCGCCGTAGCGATTTGGCATGCCGCGGCGCACGAGCTCCGCAGCCCGAGCGGAGAGCGCCGGAAGATCGCAGGGCGCGTCGCTGTAGACGGCGAGCTCGAAGCGATTGCCGTGCAGATGGCCGGTCCTGAGCTTGTGGCCGTGGCGCGCGGCCGAGAGCACCCGCGCGCCCTCGAGCTCGAGCGCCAGTGCCCGCTCCGGATCGATCCCGGGCAGCGAGAACCATTGGCGCGTCACGGCGTGGCGATCCTTCCGCCCCGCATAACCGACGTCCATCGGCGACACGCCGCAGACGCGGGCCAGCTCGCGCGCGACCTGCTCGGTGGTTCGCCCACACTTCTCGACCTCGAGAAAGAGGTGATC
>JANNQH010000442.1:0-29274 GCA_031400655.1 Deltaproteobacteria bacterium
CGCGCCCGGGGCGAGGACCCTTTCGAGCGGGCCGCCCTGGGCCACATGCTTCTTCATCTGAAGCAGATGGTGGGCCGGCTGATCCGGTCCGAGACCGATCGCGGGCTCGTGGTGATCGTCGATGCCCGGCCGGATCGTGGCTATTTCAAGCGCCTCGCCGACGCGCTGCCAGACGGCGTCACGGTCGAGCGCGCGGGCCTCGCCGATCTCGCCCGGATCGTCGCGGAGCTGGAGCTCGGTCCGACGGATGAGTTGAAAGCAACACAGAAGACGTCTTGTTGCATTGACGAGTCATGACGCTGGGTCAGCATGGCCTGCGGCACGCGGGTCGATCGAAGAATTTGCGAGAGATTTGCAAGACGCAGCCGGATCCACCGCTACTTTTCCCAGATCAACGCCCGTCGCAGCGAGTCGAAAGCGCCTTTCGGGTTCGACTCCCCCCACAGGCTGCGTCTCGTCGTCGAGCGGGTGCTTGTCGGTTTCCTTCGAGGAATCGCACGTTTTGCCCGCTGCGAGCCGGCGAAAGATGAGATGAGATGAGATGCGGTGAAGATTCAGCTCCAGCGGGTCCGGCCGGGGAGCGAGTCTGCGGTCACCCGATAGGCCGGGGCTCGGAAGATGCTTCCGGGCCCGGAACGGAAGGGGAACGAATTGGGCGCGAACGAGATCAAGGCGAGCTTTCTGACCAATGAGGCGAGTAACGAGTGGGTGCTGATCCTCGGCGGATCGAGCGGCTTCGGCCTCGCGACGGCCAAGCGTTTCGCCCGCGGCGGCGTCAACGTGCTGATCGTCCACCGTGATCGCCGCGGCGCCATGGCCGCCATCGAGCCGCATTTCGAGGAGATCGCGAAGCTCGGTGTCGGCTTCCATACCTGGAACGCCGACGCGATCGAGGCCGCGAGCCGGACCGAGACCCTCGGCGAGATCGTGAAGGCGATTGGTCCCCAGGGCCGCATCAAGGTCCTGCTCCATTCGATCGCCTTCGGCAACCTGAAGCTGATCGCCCCCGAGAAGGTCGAGAACCGCACCGCCGGCCCGAATCTCGCGCAGCGCCTGGGCGTCGATCCGGCGAAGCTGACGGAAATTGCCGACGAGCTCTTCGAGGCCGGCGAAGACGGGCTCCATCCGCTGACCTCGGCGCCGATCTTCCCCGACAAGTCGTATCTCGACGAAGAGGATTTTGGCCGCACGATCCTCGCGATGGGCACGAGCCTGCTCGGCTGGACCCAGGAAATCTTCACGCGGGAGATCTTCGCGAACGACGCTCGCATCTTCGGTCTGACCAGCGAAGGTAACGAGGTCGCCTGGAAGGGCTATGCGGCGGTCTCGGCCGCCAAGGTCTCGCTCGAGGCGCTCTCGCGCTCGATCGCGCTGGAGTTCGGCCCGTACGGCATTCGCTGCAACGTGATCCAGGCCGGTGTTACGAATACGCCGGCGCTCCGGGCGATCCCGGGCAGCGACCAGCTGAAGAGCCAGGCGCGGCTCCGCAATCCGGGTGGGCGGCTCACTACCCCCGAGGATGTTGCGGGCGTGATCTTCCTGCTTTCGCAGCCCGAGGCCTCCTGGGTCAACGGCGAAACGATCCGCGTCGACGGCGGCGAACACATTTCGGGCTCGACGAAGTAGTCGAGCCGGTAGTCGCAGGCGCGAGGGTATTCACGTGGCGTTGAACCTGCTTGGACTCGGACATTTCCATCCCGAGAACGAGATCACGAATCAGTTCCTCGAAGACCTCGACATTGGCACCAATGACGAGTGGATCATGGAACGGACGGGCATCCGTTCGCGCCGCACGGCGCTGTCCCTCGACTACATCCGCACGACCCGCAACAGCGATCCGCGTGGTGCGATCGAGGCCGCCGAGGTCTCGAACGCCGAGATGGGCGCACGGGCGGCTCGCATGGCGCTCGGCCGCGCGGGGATCGACGTGTCCGACGTTGGGCTCCTGATCGGCGGCGGCTGTGCACCCAACACGGTTTCTCCGGCGGAGGCCTGCAACATCGGGGCGGCGCTGGGACTCGAGATGACGGGCTGCCTCGACATCAACTCGGCCTGCTCCTCCTTCATCGCCGGCGTCTACATGCTCTCGCTGATGGATCCGGCGAAGCTGCCCGACCACGTGCTGCTCGTGACGGCGGAGCCGATGACGGGGACCGTCGACTACAACGATCGCTCGGCGGCGGTGCTGTGGGGCGATGGCGCGCTGGCGGCCGTGTTCTCGCCGCGGCGGCGGGGCAATGCTTCGCTGATCGGCCAGCGCTTCGTCACCGATCCGGGGGGCCACGACAAGGTCGTCGTGCCGCGCCTGGGCCATTTTCATCAAGAGGGTCGCACGGTCCAGACCTTCGCGATTCGCAAGACCTCCGATCTCCTGATCGAGACCCGCGACGAGTACGAGCAGGAGGGCCGTGCGTTCCATTTCATCGGCCACCAGGCGAATCGCCGCATGCTCGAATCGGTCTGCAAGCGCTGCGACGTCCCCGAGGATCGCCATCATTCGAATTGCGAATTCTTCGGAAACACCGCCGGGGCGAGCTCCGGCAGCGTCATCTCCCAGCTCTGGGACAAATGGACGCCCAAGGACGACATCTGCGTCGTCGGCGTCGGCTCGGGTCTCTCCTGGGGCAGCTATCTCATGCGCTTCGGCGAGACGGACTCTTTTCAGCCTTAAGAAAGTGACCCGATCGATGTTGACCCACGCCGAGTTCACGAGCCGCGCTTCGTTCAGCCAGCAGGATCTGCTCGCCTTCGCCTACGGCCGCCTGATCAAGGATGCGCCGGAGGGATTCAAGGCACGGCTGCCGGTGCCACCCATGTTGATGGTCGACCGCATCGACAATATCAGCGGCGAAAAGAGCCGCGGCAAGATCAGCGCCGCCCGCGACGTGCGCGTCGACGACTGGTTCTTCCATTGTCATTTCATCAGCGACCCGGTCCAGCCGGGCTGCCTCGGCCTCGACGGCGTCTGGCAGCTGCTCGGGTTCTACTGCAACTGGCGGGGTGGCGTCGGCGGGGGGCGCGCGCTCGGCTGCGGCGAGGTCGAGTTCTTCGGCCAGATCCGGCCCCACGACAAGGTCATGCGCTACGAGGTCGACATCAAGCGCTACACCGAGCTGAAGAGCGCGGGTGCCTCGATGGTGATCGGCGACGCGAAGGTCCTGATCGACGATCAAGAGATCTACACGGTGAAGGGCGCGCGCGTCGGCCTGTTCCGCGACATCGACTATCCCGACTATCCCTATGAGTCGGCGAACGCCCGCGGCGGGAGGATGGAGCGATGAGCGACGCGAGCGACAAGCCGGTCGCCCTCGTGACGGGCGGTGGAACTGGGATCGGTGCGGCCTGCTGTCGGCGGCTCGCGACCGAGGGGTTCCGCGTCGGCATCCACTACCGCTCGAGCGAGGAGAAGGCGAATAAGCTGGCGGACGAGCTTGCGTCGACCCCCGGCGGTGCTTTCCTGATCAAGGCGGATCTGATGGATTCCGCGAGCCTCGATGGGCTCGTTACGGAGCTGAAGGACGCCGCGGGGCGCGTCGACGTGCTCGTCAACAACGCGGGCTACAACGTGAACGCCCCGATGCTGGCCATGAACCTCGAGCAGTACGACGCGGTCGCCTCCGTCGCGCGCGGGACCTGGTACCTGACGAAGCTCGTGCTGCGCCGCTTCATGTTGAGGAAGGGCACCGGCCGCATCATCAACATCTCGAGCGTCGTCGGCCACACCGGCAACGCCGGCCAGATCCCCTACACGATGGTGAAGGCAGGCCTCGACGCCTTCACGAAGTCCCTGGCCCTGGAGCTCACGGGCCGCGAGATCCTCGTCAACGCCGTCGCCCCCGGCTTCATCGACACCGAGATGACCGAAGAGCTGCCGGCGGAGATCAAGCAGGCCATCCTCGCCAAGATCCCGCTCTCGCGCATGGGAAGAGCCGAGGAGGTCGCAGACGTCGTGGCGTTCCTCGCGACGCGCGGGAGCTATATCCAGGGCAGCGTCCTCCACGTGAACGGAGGCATGTACGGTGGGTGAGACGCTCTCCATGCAGGAGGTGCTCGCGGCGGTGCCCCAGCAGGCGCCCTTCCGCTTCATCGACGAAATCGTCGCGCTCGACCGCGAGCACATCGTCGCGCGCTACACGTTCCCGCCCGACTCGGATTTCTACCGCGGCCATTTCCCCGGCAACCCGATCACCCCGGGCGTCATCCTCGTCGAGACCGCCGCCCAGGCCGCCGTCGTCGCCTTCGGCATCTATCTCTATACCCTCGAGACCTCCCGCGCGGAGCTCGAGAAGATCCTGACCATCTTCACCGACTGCAGCGTCGACTTCTCGGGGACGGTCCGTCCCGGGGACCGCGTCACGACGACGGGTCGCGTCAAGTTCTTCCGGAGGAAGAAGCTCCGGGCAGCCTTCGAGATGAAGCTCGACGACGGAACGCTCGTCTGTTCCGGCGAGCTGTCGGGCATGGGAGTACCGCGATGAGCAGGGCGGGCGAGTACAGACGGGTCGTCATCACAGGCCTCGGCGTCATTGCGCCGAACGGAAACGGCGTCGCCGATTTCGAGCTGGCGCTCCGCAAGGGTCGCTCCGGCCTCAAGACACAACAGTCGATGATCGACGCGCAGTTCGGCTGCACCGTCGCGGGCACGCCCTCCGGTGTCGACGAGCTGTGCCGCGCGACCTTCCCCGAAGAAGAGCTGATGGCGATGAACATGAATCATCGTTATGCGAGTCTCGCGGCCCTCGAGGCCTGGCTCGACGCCGGCCTCGCGCGTCCTGCTCGCGACTCGGACGTGGTCGACTGGGACACGGGCGCGATCATCGGCACAGGCATCGGCGGCATGGACACGATCGCCGAGAAGGTCGTGCCGTTCACCAACGCCGGGAAGGTCCGCCGCATGGGCTCGACCTCGGTCGAGCAGGTGATGGCGAGCGGGATCTCGGCGCGCATCTCGGGGCAGCTGGCGCTCGGCAATCAGGTGACGACGAACTCGAGCGCCTGCAGCACGGGGAGCGAAGCGCTCGTGATGGGCATGGAGCGAATCCGCACCGGTCTGGCGGAGCGCATGCTCTGCGGCGGGGCCGAAGCCGCGAGCCATTACATCTGGGCCGGCTTCGACGCGATGCGCGTCCTGAATCGCAACTCGAACGACGAGCCGGAAAAGGCCTCGCGTCCGCTCTCGGCGTCGGCGGGCGGGTTCATTCCCGGTTCGGGCGCCGGGGTCGTGCTGCTCGAGAGTCTCGAGAGCGCGCTGGCGCGGGGTGCGCGGATCCATGCCGAGCTCGGCGGGGGCATGCTGAATTGTGGTGGCCATCGGATGGGCGGCAGCATGACGGCGCCGAATCCGACGAGCGTGCAACGCTGCATCTCGGGCGCGCTGGCCGATGCGGGCGTGCAGCCCGAGCAGGTCGGCGCGATCAACGGCCATCTGACCGCGACCGGCGCGGACCCGAAGGAAGTCGACTCGTGGGCGAAGGCGCTGCGCCGCAAGCCGGGCACGCTTCCGCCCATCACGGCCACGAAGAGCATGATCGGCCACGCCCTGGGTGCGGCGGGCGGAATCGAAGCGGTCGCCTCGGTGCTGATGGTGTCGCGCGGCTTTGTCCACCCCTCGATCAATTGCGAAGACGTGCATCCGGAGATCCAGATGCACGCGGCGTCGATCCCCCACGAGATGCGCGAGCTCCCGGACCTCGACGTGCTGGTCAAGGCTGGCTTCGGATTCGGGGACGTGAACGCCTGTCTGGTGTTCAAGCGCTATCGGGCGTAGCGTCGGGGGGGAGGGTCCGCCGCCAGCTGGGCCGGCCCGGGACCCGTTCACGGATTCGCTGTGCGGCGGATCGAATCACAGGAATGATGGAGAGGAGCAGAGCGGATGGACCGAGCGGAAGTCATGGATCGCGTCGTCAAGATTCTCACGCCCTGGGTGAAGGACGAGGCGGCGCTCGCCAAGGTGTCGATGGAGACCAACATCCTCGAGGACCTGAAGGTCAACTCGGCGCGCCTCGTGGACGTCGTGATCGCTTTCGAGGACGACTTCGACATCGAGATCGCGGACGAGGACGTCGACAAGGTCAACACCGTGGGTGATGCCGTCAACCTGATCTCCGGCAAGCTCTAGGCCGACTGGAATCGGCGCCGGGGCAAAGAGCGTCCAGTGGAGCACTCCAGTGGGGCAGGATGTCGCGAGCGGTGTGGAGCCGCGTGCTGACCGAGAGACCGTGATCCGGAACGCCATGCGCTCCGATCCCGGGATGGTGCGCCGCCACGCGCGCCAGCGTTTCGTCAGCATGCTCGCGGGTCCCGTCTGGGTCGGATTCTCCGTGCTCGTGATGCGCTTCTACTTCCGCTACCGGATTGCCGACGTGAAGCGGGTGCGCGCGACCTATCGCCGGATCCGAGCCGAATCGAAGGCGCCGCTCTTGATCTGCGCGAACCACCTGACGATGGTCGACTCGTTCCTGATCGCGTGGGCGCTGGGATCGGGTTCCTACTGGCTCAGCCATCCCGACGAGCTGCCCTGGAACACGCCCGAGCAGACGAACTTCGGGCGCACACGGCTGCAGCGCTTCCTGATCTTCGTCGCGAAATGCATCCCGATCACGCGCGGAGGCGCGCGGGAAGACGTGGGCGGGGTGCTCGAGCGCGTGAAGTACCTGGTCGCCCGGGGCGAGACGGCCTGCATCTTCCCGGAGGCGGGGCGCAGCCGGTCGGGTCGGGTCGAGGAGAGTGCGGCGGCCTGGGGCGTCGGGCGGATCGTGGGCGCCGTACCGGGCTGCCGCGTCTTGTGCGTCTACATCCGTGGTCGCGCCCAGTCGAGCTTCGGAGTCGCGCCGGCGGCGGGCGACACACTCGATGTCGCGCTCGCCTGCATCGAGCCCAAGAGCGACACGCGCGGCGTGCGGCGTTCCCGGGATCTCGCGGCGCAGATCGTGCGCCAGCTGATCCGGATGGAAGAGGAATATTTCGATGCTCGGAAATGACGTCATCGATCTGTTCGACGTCGATGCCCGGCCGGAGACTTTTCACCGCCGCTTCGACCCGCGCGTCTTCGCCGCCGAGGAGCGCCGGGCGATCGCGACCGACGACCGTCCCCAGGCGCTTCGCTGGGCCCATTGGGGCGCGAAGGAAGCCGCCTACAAGCTCGCGCGGCAGCTCGATCCGAAGTTCGTGTTCTCTCCGGCCAGACTCGTGGCCCGCTTCGAGCCCGCCTCGCGCACGCCGGAGGGTTCGTGCGAGCGCCGGGGCCGACTCGAGCTCGCCTCGGGTCCAGCGGGACGCGTGCAGTCGATCGATCTGAAGAGCTTCGAGACGCGCGAGTGGGTACACGTCGTGGCGCTCATGGCGGGCTTCGATTGGGGCGCCGTCCTGATGGCGGTCGCGCCGCTCTCCAGCGAGGACGCAAGCCTCGCAGTGCGGCGGTTGGCCCTGCGCGAGATCGGGCGCGAGCTCGGGCTCGCAGCCGGGCCGCTCTCGATTGGTCGGCTCTCGATCGGTCGAGAGGGCCGCATCCCGACGGTCGAGATCGATGGCCGGCCAACGGATTTCGCACTCTCGCTCTCGCACCACGGGCGCTTCGTCGCCTTCGCGACGGTACCGCGGGGCCGCCTCGGGGCGCGTGGACAGGGAGTCAGGCAGACGGCCGGGGCGGTGGGGTGCCCGGTCGGCGCTGCGGACACAGCATGGCCAACAAAATGGTGAGATGGATGGTGGGATGAAGAACGTGAGCGAGACGATGAAGTCGACCCGGACGCAGCGCATCGAGCGGCTCGCGATCGTGAATCGCGGCGAGGCGGCGGTGCGCTGTCTGCGGACGGCGAAGAGCCTGCGCGAGCGCGAGGGCGGCGGTCTCGAGGTGATCGTCCTCTTCACCACCCCGGACCGCAACACGCCCTTCGTCCGCCAGGCCGACCGCGCGATCCTGATGCCTTCGCCGCGGGGCGCCGTCGCAAGCTATCTCGACCACGACGGCATCATCGCGGCTCTCAAGGAATCGCGTGCCGACGCGGTCTGGCCGGGCTGGGGCTTCGTCGCGGAAGATCCGGTCTTCGTGGATCGCCTCGCGGCCGAGGGCATCCTGTTCCTCGGCCCGAGCGCCGATGCGATGCGCTCGCTCGGCGACAAGATCCAGTCGAAGCTGTTCGCGGAGAAGGCCGGGGTGCCGGTCTCCCAGTGGAGCGGCGGCGCGGTCGCCGACGAGCACGAAGCGCTCGAGCACGCGCAGCGGATCGGCTTCCCGGTCGTGTTGAAGGCGACGGCCGGTGGCGGCGGACGCGGCATCCGTATCGTCGAGCAGCCCGAAGCCCTGTCCGAGGCGTTCCGCTCGGCCACCGCCGAGGCGACCGCCGCCTTCGGCAACGGATCCCTGTTCGTCGAAGCCATGGTCCAGGGTGGGCGACACATCGAAGTGCAGGTCGCGGCCGACAAGCACGGCCACGCCCGCGCTTTCGGCTGCCGCGACTGCTCGGTCCAGCGCCGCCACCAGAAGGTCGTCGAGGAGGCGCCGCCGCCGGGCCTGTCCGACGCGCTGCTCGAGCGTCTCGAGAGCGCGGCGACGAGCCTCGTGCGCCACGTCGGCTACTGCGGCGTCGGAACCGTCGAGTTCCTGCTGAAGGGCGAGGAGTTTTTCTTCCTCGAGGTGAACCCGCGACTGCAGGTCGAGCACGGGCTCACGGAGCTGATCGCCGGCATCGACCTGGTCGAGATCCAGATCCGCATCGCCCGTGGCGAGTCGATCGAAGGCATCGAGCGCAAGCGGCGGGGCGTCGCCCTCGAAGCCCGCGTCTGCGCGGAAGATCCGGACGAGGGCTTCCTGCCGTCGCCGGGCCGCATCGCCCTCTTCGAGCCCGCGCTCGGCCCGCATACGCGCGTCGACTCGGGCGTGACGACGGGGACCGTGATCTCGTCTGACTTCGATTCGCTGATCGCCAAGGTGATCACCGTCGGCGAGAACCGCGCGGAATCGATCGCGCGGCTGGCCTGCGCGCTGCGGGATTTCGAGCTCGTCGTCGAAAGCGGGGCGACCAACAAGGGCTACCTGCTCGACATCCTCGCGAGCCCGGATTTCCAGGCGGGCGGCGTCGACACACGCTGGCTTGATCGCTTCGGGGCCGCGCGGGTGTCGCTCGTCGAATCGCATCCCGAGCTCGCCCGCGATGCGCTCGTCGCCGCGGCGATCCTCTCCTACCAGCGGACCCGCGCCACGCTGCGGACCGGCGTGTTCAGCGGACAGGGCATCGGGATCCGGTTGCCCGCCTCCGAGGGCCAGCAGATCGACCTTTCCTTTGGCGGCGAGAGCTATCGCTTGAAGGTGTATGCGATCGGCTCCTGGCGCTATCGCGTCCACCTCGACGGCATCGCCGTCGGGGCGATGATTCGCGAAGAGGGCTCGCATGCCGCGCGGCTCGTGATCGACGACCGCGTCCGCCGCGTCCACTACGACGTCAACGATCGCGGTCTGCGGCTCGAGGTCGACGGCCACCCGCTGCGCTTCAGCTCCCAGACCGCGGGCCAGGTCCGGGCGGGCTCGCCGGCGGTCGTCGTGGCGCTCCACGTCGAGGTCGGTGCGGCGGTGGCAGCGGGTCAGTCGCTCGGGCTGCTCGAAGCGATGAAGATGGAGATCGGCTTCCAGGCGCCGGTCGCCGGGACGGTGAAGGAGATCCTCGTCCACAAGGGTCAGCAGGTCGCGGCCGGCGACGTGATCCTCGTGATCGAAGAGGCGGTGGACGATGTCGCGAGCACGCGCGATCGCGTGCGCCTCGGGCTGCCCGCCCAGCTCGATCCGCTGGCGCTGCTCTTTCGAGAGAAGGGAGAGCGGCCGCTCGGAGTGCCGGTGCTCGCGGCCGCGGCCGAGGCGAGAGTCGCCGAGCGGCGGGTCGCGATCGATGCGGCGCGCGAGGAGATCCGCCGCGTGCTGCTCGGCTACGACGTCAATCCCGATCGTTCGGAGTCCCTCGCGGCGTTCCTCGAGGCGGGAATTCCCGAGGCGATCTCCGAAGGCTTCCTGCGCGAGCTCTCCGAGATCCGCCACGAGCTCACGACCTTCGCCGACGTCGAGGTGTTGACGATCCGGGCGCCCTCCGCATCGATCTCCGGGCAGTCCGGACCGTCGAATAGCGCCCGGCTTCGCATGTACGTCCGGCGCGTCGAAGCCGAGGGCGCGGGAATCGACGATGACTATCTTGGGCTCGTGAAGTCGGCGTTGGCCCACTACGGCGTGCCCGACCTGAAGCCCTCCGACGCGCTGCGGCGCGCGCTGCTCCGGTTGCTCACCTGCGAGGCGGGCCGGTCGGCGCGGCTCGTGCTGGTGCTCGGCATCCTGCGCCGCATCACGGCGCTCGCGCAGCGAGACGTCTTCATGGGCGACGACGAGCCGCTCGCGCGGGCGCTCCACCGCATCGCCCGCATGCGGCCGCAGGTGACCGATGCCGTGGCCGACGCCGCGCTCGAGGCGTCCTACGTCATTTTCCAACAGCCCGGCATCGAAGAGCGGGCGCGGCGTTCCTCGAGCTCGGTCGAGCGTTGGCTCGCCCAGGCCGAAGTCGACCTCGTCGCACCGCCCTCCGGCGTGCTGCTCGAAGTCGCCTCCTCGCCCCGCCTCGTTTTCGAGCGCGTCGGGCGCTGGATCGGCGGAGAGGAATCGAATCGCCGGGCGATCGCGCTGGCCGCCCACGTCCAGCGGCGTTATGCGCCCATCATTCCCGACGCCTATCGAGCGGTGCGGGTCGACGGCGAGCCGATCCACTGCGTCGAGTACAGTGGCCGCGGCGTCGTGCTCGCGGCGACCGGTGCGCCCGAGCAGGCGGGCATCTGGATGGACCGCCTGATGCGCGGCGCCGAATCGCTGCGCGAACGGGATCCCGGGACCCCGATCCTGGCCCTCGAGTATCTGATCCCGTCCGGGACCGGCGTCGATTGGGACGTGCTGCTGGCGGGGATCGAGGACGCCTACCGCGAGCGCGAGTTCGACTGGCGGATCACGGTCGGCTCGCTGACGCCCGATGGCGAGGGCGACATCTACCGGACGCTGGTGCGCCGAAACGGCCGGCTCGAGCACGCGACCGAGCACTACGACCTGCATCCCGAGACCGCCCAGCGCATCGCGCTGCATCGCTATGCGGCCTTCGATCTCGAGCGCCTGCAGTCGGAGGAGGGCATCTACGCCTTTCATGGGCGCGCGAAGAACGCGCCCGGAGATGAGCGCATCTTCGTGCTGGCCGACGCCCGCGACCGCTCGCCCGAGCCGGGCCGCGAGCTCTACCACCACCTCGCGACCTTCGAGCGCGTATTCAATCGCGCGGCCCGGCGGCTCCGCACGATCCTCCAGATCCATGATCCGCGCCGCCGGCTGCAGTGGAACCGGATCGCGATCTTCGTGGCGCCTTCGATTTTCATCGAGCCCGAGGTCGCGAACGACATCGCGCGAAGGCTCGCGCCGGCGACCCGGCATCTCGGTCTCGAGAAGGTCGTGGTGCGCTTGAATCGCCTCGACCGGGCGCGGCCGGACGCGGCGCCCGCGCCGTACGAGCTCGTCATCGCCGACACGGGCGAGCAGCTCGAGCTCGTCTGGCGCGAGCCCCACGACGAGGCGCTGCGACCGGCGCAGGAGTACGAGCGCAAGGTCGTGGCGGCCCGCCATCGCCGCCTGATCTATCCCTACGAGATCGTGAAGATGCTGACCTCGGACTCGCCGGACGCGTCCGGGGGCGAGGGCTCGTTCGAAGAGTTCGACCTCGATCCGAAGAGCCCGAGCCCGGTCGCCGTCAGCGTCGCGGGCAGGCCCTACGGTCAGAACAAGGCGGCGGTCGTGTTCGGACTGATCCGTACGCCGACCGAGAAGGTTCCGGAGGGGATGCTCCGGGTGCTCGTGTTGTCGGATCCGACGATGGGCATGGGCGCCTTGTCGGCGCCAGAATGCGATCGGCTGGTCGCCTGCTTCGATCTGGCAGAGTCGTTAGGCGTTCCGATCGAGTGGGTGCCGGTCTCCTCCGGCGCCAAGATCGCGATGGACAGCGGCACGGAGAACCTCGACGCGACGGCTCGGGTCGTGCGCCGGATCGTGACGTTCACCCAGGCCGGCGGCATCGTGAACATCATCGTGCAGGGCGTCAACGTCGGTGCCCAGAGCTACTTCGATGCGCTGGCGACCATGCTGATGCATACGAAAGGCGTCCTCATCATGACGCAGACGGCGTCGATGGTGTTGACGGGGCGCGCGGCGCTCGAGGCGTCGGGCGCCGTGTCGGCGGAAGACGAGATCGCGATCGGCGGGTTCGAGCGGATCATGGGTCCGAACGGCGAGGCGCAGTACTACGCGCGCAGTCTGGTCGACGCCTATCGCATCCTCTACGAGCACTACCGCTACAGCTATGTCGTGTCCGGCGAAAAGGGCCCGCGGATGCTCGCGACCCGCGACGACCGGAATCGCTCGATCGCGACGAGCCCTCTCGCGCCGGGGGACGCCGATGGTCTCACGACGGTGGGCGAGCTCTTCGACGACGAGACCAATCCCGGGCGCAAGCGACCCTTCGCGATGCGCGCCGTGATGCGCTCGCTGGTCGACATCGACGGCGGCTTCCTCGAGCGCTGGAACGCCTGGGTCGGTGGCGAGACGGCGATCGTCTGGGACGCGCATGTCGGTGGTCAGCCGATCACGTTGATCGGCATCGAGAGCCAGAACGTCCCGCGCGACGGCTTCCATCCGGCCGATGGCCCCGAGTCCTGGAACGGGGGCACGCTCTTCCCGCAGTCGTCGAAGAAGGTGGCGCGGGCGATCAACGCGGCCTCGGGCAACCGGCCGGTCGTGGTGCTCGCGAATCTCTCGGGCTTCGACGGCTCACCGGAATCGCTGCGCAAGATCCAGCTCGAGAACGGCGCGGAGATCGCGCGAGCGGTCGTGAACTTCCGCGGTCCGATCTACTTCGCGGTCGTCTCGCGTTATCACGGCGGTGCCTACGTCGTCTTCTCGCAGGAGCTGAACGACGAGCTGAAGGCGGTGGCGCTGTCGGGCTCGTATGCGTCGGTGATCGGCGGCGGTCCGGCGGCGGCGGTCGTGTTCAGCCGGGAGGTGGCGGCGCAGGCTCTCGATGATCCGCGGGTGAAGGACAAGTCGGATCTCGTGCGGCGCCATCCCTCCGAGGAGAATCGCTCGGCGCTCGACGCGGTGCTCCGCGAGGTCACGCTCGAAAAGCAGGCCTCGGTGGCGGCGGAGTTCGATGCGGTCCACAACGTCGAGCGCGCGCGGCAGGTCGGCTCGCTGTCGGAGATCCTCGAGCCGTCGAACCTGCGCGCGGCGCTGATCGAGTCGCTCGAGCTCTCGCGCCGCGGCTTGTGAGCCGGGCGAGGGTTTGCCGAAGGAGGGCGCGGGGACGTCGGGTGGAATCGCGCTCTTCACCGGCCTGCTCGCCGGGCTGACCTGGCTCTGCGAGCGCGTGTCGATCGACCGCTCGCTCGCGTTCGCGGCTGCATTCGGGCGGCTCTGGGTGTTCGTCGGCGGGCCGCGGACGCGGCGCGTGCGAGCGGCCCTCGCCGTCGCGTTGCCGGAGCGGACGCCGCGCGAGCGGGCGCAGCTGGCGTGCGAGGTTTTCGTCCATTTCGCCCAGGGTCTAGTCGAGCTCCTGCTGCTGCGCGGTCGCCAGCGCGACGCGCTGCTCGAGCGAGTGGAAGTGTCGGGCCTCGAGCACCTCGCGGCGGCTTCCCGCGCGACGGCGTCGGGCGGCGTCCTGGTCGTGATGGCGCACCTCGGAAACTGGGAGCTCGCCTGCGCCAAGGCGGCTGCGCTCGGGATTCCGATGTCGGCCGTCCATCACGGACCTCGCGGTGCGTGGCCGTCGGTCCTCGGCGAGGCGTTGCACGCGCTGCGCGGGCGGGCGGGCAGCGAGCCTGGCGGGAGTCCGGTCGAGCAGATCCAGATGGGGCGGGCCGGATTGCCCTTCGTCCGGGCCCTCGAGGCGGGGCGCAAGCTGGTCGTGCTGCTCGACCAGAACGCCGATCGGGAGGAGGGCGTGTTCGTCGACTTTTTCGGTCGGCCGGCGTGCACGCGGTCCGGCCCGATTGCCCTGGCGGCCCTCCGCGGGGTCCCCGTCGTCCCCGCCTTCATCCGCCGCGAGCACGGCGGGCGCAGCCACAGGCTCGAGATCCAGCCCCCCTTCGCCCTAGAGGCCGGCGCCGCGAGCGACGACGAGGCCCTTCGGCGCTGCGTCCAGCGGGTCACGCAGGCAATCGAGGAGGCCATCCGCCGCGAGCCCGGCCAATGGATCTGGACCCATCGGCGCTGGCGGACCCGGCCCGGTCGCGCTGCCGACCCCGGGTTTGCGGGGCCCCGAGCGCGTGTGTGATGATTCGGGATTCACTCGCCGCCCGAGGGCCGAGGAATAGAGTCATGCCCCCCACCGTTGTTTCCGCGGCGCCCGTGCCTGCGCTGTCCGCCCCTTCCCGGACGCAGGCGGAGCGCTGGGTGGCGGACGTGGTCGCGGGCGGCTCGTTTGCACCGGGGCAGGCGGAGGCGCTCGCCGCCGCGCTCCGCGACACGGCGATTCGCGACGTGCTCGCCGCCGGTGCGAGCGAGATCAAACGCGAGCAGACGGGCCAGCGCGTCACGGTGTCGCGCAACATCTTCATTCCCCTCACGAATCTCTGCCGCAACCGCTGCTCGTACTGCACCTTCGCGAAGCTCCCCGACTCCCCCGAAGCCCACACGTACAGCCTCGACGAGGTCGAGGAGGTCGTGCGTGGCGGTGTCGCGACGGGCTGCATCGAGGCGTTGATGTGTCTCGGCGACAAGCCGGAGGTCGCCTATGGGAGCTACCGCGAGCAGCTCTCGCAACGGGGCTATGCGAGCACGACGGACCTGATCTACCAGGCCTGCCGCCGGGCGGTCTCGCTCGGCATGCTCCCGCACACCAACGCCGGCATCCTCTCGCGCGAAGAGATGCAGCGACTGCGCCCCGTCAATGCTTCGATGGGCTTGATGCTCGAGACGACGAGTCAGCGGCTGCGCGAGAAGGGAGGGCCCCATTTTCACGCGCCGGACAAGGAGCCCGCGACCCGCATCCGGATGCACGAGATCGCGGGGGAGCTCAAGATCCCGTTCACGAGCGGCATGCTGCTCGGCATCGGCGAGAACGATGCGGAGCGCGTCGATACGCTGCGGACGATCGCCGATCTGGCACGCCGCTACGGCCACATCCAGGAAGCCATCATCCAGCCTTTTCATCCCAAGCCGGGGACGAAGATGCGCGCGGCTTCGTCTCTCGACGACGACATCGTGGTCGGCTGGGTGGCGCTGGCGAGGCTGATCCTCCCGTCCGAGGTCCATGTCCAGGCGCCCCCCAATCTGGGCTCGAACATGCTGCCGCGACTGCTGGCGGCGGGTGTCGACGATTGGGGCGGGGTGTCGCCCGTGACCGTCGACTTCATCAATCCCGAGGCGCCCTGGCCGGCGCTCCACCAGCTGCGCAAGGAGACGGAAGCCGCGGGCTTCGAGCTCCGGGAGCGCGGACCCGTCTATCCCGAGTGGATTCTCGAGAAGCCCGATTTCTTCGACCCGCAGGTGCGGGCTCTGCTGCCGAACTACGCCAACGACGAGGGCTATGCGCAGCGGAAAAACGACCAGTCCAACGAGGAGGCCGCCTGACATGCTCGACCAACTGAGATCTGCCGTATCCGCCGACGTGCGCGGCCTGCTCGAGAAGGCGCTGGAAAAGCGCGAGCTGACGCCGAAGGACGCCGAACGGCTGTTGACGGTCCACGGCCTCGACTTCCACGCCCTGATCGCCGCCGCCGACTTCGCCCGCCGCGAGGATTGCGGGGACGACGTCAGCTACGTCGTCTGCCGCAACATCAACTTCACGAACGTTTGTTATGTGGGCTGCTCCTTCTGCGGATTTGCCCGCCACAAGGACGATCACGCGGAAGCCTTCGATCGAACCCACGCCGAGATCCTCGCGAAATGCGAGGACGCCGTACAGCGGGGCGCGACCGAGGTCTGCATTCAGGGCGGCATCCATCCCAACAAGGACCACACCCACTACCGCGACATCCTGCGCGCGGTCAAATCCGCCTACCCCGCTCTCCACATCCACGCCTACTCACCCGAGGAGATCGACTTCGGCCACAAGAAGAGCGGGATGAAGCTCGCCGAGTACCTGCAATGGCTGGTCGACGCGGGCCTCGGCACGATGCCCGGAACCGCCGCCGAGATCCTCGACGACGAGGTCCGCGACATCCTCTCGCCGAAGAAGCTCAAGACCGCGCGTTGGATCGAGATCATCACGGCCGCCCACCAGATCGGCCTGCGTTCGACCTCGACCCTGATGTACGGCCACATCGAAGCACCCCGTCACATCGCGGCGCATCTCGACATCCTGCGCGAGATCCAGAAGCGGACCGGTGGCTTCAGCGAGTTCGTCCCGCTCGGCTTCATCCACGAGCGCAACCTGCTCTACAACCTGCTCGGCTCTCGGCCCGGCCCGTCGATGGAAGAGGATCTGCGCATCATCGCCGTGGCGCGACTCTTCCTGCGGC
Organism: Deltaproteobacteria bacterium; assembly: GCA_031400655.1. Taxonomy (GTDB): domain Bacteria; phylum Myxococcota_A; class UBA9160; order UBA9160; family UBA4427; genus UBA4427. The sequence continues at coordinate 16,522 of JANNQH010000442.1, forward strand.
CCTGGATCACGAACGTCCAGGTCTCGTGGGTCAAGATGGGCCACAAGCTCGGCCAGATGGCTCTGTCTGCTGGCGCGAATGATTTCGGCGGCACGCTAATGGAAGAGTCGATCAGCCGCGAGTCGGGGGCGGATCACGGGGAGAACACGCCCGCCGAGGAGTTCCGCCGACTGATCCGCGAGCTCGGCCGCGTCCCGGTCGAGCGGACGACGCTCTACGGAATCGTCCAGCGCTTCGAGGATCCGGCTCTCGACCCGCCGTCGCGCGAGCCGCAGAAGGCAGTCGACCTCTCGGGTCCCTCGCGCTGGCGAAAGACCCTCGAGACGGCGGGACCGCAGGCAGCGGCAGGCGCCTGAGCGGCCTGACGTTCTTCCGGCTCTATGCTCTTTCGGATTCTTCCGAGATCGGCGTGCTTCGCCGGCTCGCGAGCGTCTGGTCGACGCGCTCGGACAGGGCCTCGAGCTGGTAGCGGAGCGGTGCGTTCTCGAGCACGAGCCGCTCGACGCGGCCGATCGCGTTGCGCACCGACGGGTGGTCGCGCCCGAGGCTCCGGCCGATCTCGGCAAACGAGGCGTCCGTGTAGCGGTGGGCCAGGTACATCGCGAGCTGTCTCGGGACCAGGACGTCGCGCCGGCGTGAACGCGAAGCAAGCGACTCCGGTCGCTTGCCAAAAAAGGCTGCGACGATCCGCACGATCTCGCTGGTGGCCACTCGCCGCGGGGCGAGCGGCGAGGCGCTGCCCGACTTGCGCGCGATCGCATCGCGGGTCAGCGCGAGGTCGATCGGCCGGCCGAGCAGCGAGGCCGTCGTGACGACCTGGATCAGGACGCTCTCGACATCGCGCACGCTGCCGCCGGTCGATTCGACGAGCAGGTCGAGGCAATCGGCGGGCAGGTGCACCCCCCCGGCCGCTGCCTTCGCGCGCAGGATGTGTCGCCGCACGATCGCGTCGGGCCGCTCGAGCTCCGCCACGAAGCCGCGCGCGAGCTGGGTTCGCATCCGCTCCGAGAGGCCCTTCAGATCCCGCGGCGCCCGATCACCCGTCAGCAGCACGCGGCCGCCGGCATCGAGGACGTGCTGCACCGTGTGAAAGAGCTCGAGCTGGGTCTTCATCCTTCCGTCGAAGAACTGGACGTCCTCCACGATCAGGAGCCCGATCGGCGCGCGGTAGCGTTTCTGGAAATCTTCTGAGCGGCCGTTCCGCATCGCCGACACGAATTCGCTCGTGAACTGCTCGGCGGTCGTGTAGACGATGCCGGCACGGGAACCGCTCGGCGCGAGGCGTGATCCCGTTCGCTGATTGAAGGAGCTCGGGTAGCCGACGGCGGACGTCGAGCCGGTGCCCTGTCTCCGGGCCTCTGCGGCGGCGGCGCGGGCGAGATGGGTCTTGCCCATGCCCGAATCACCGCCGAGGTAGAGCTGGTTCAGACTGCTCTGCCGGCGCCGAGCGAGGGCCAGCGCCGCCTCCCGGGCGAGGGCATTGCAGGGACCGACGATGAAGCTCTCGAAGCTGAACGGGAGCTCGCCCTGGGACGGCTCGCCGTCGAGCCCGAACCGGCCTCGCTCCTCGACCTGCAGCACGCTGCCAGGCCGCCCAGCGGGCCGCTCTTTCGGCGTTTCATTCAGCCGCTCGCTCCGCGCGGCCCTGGTTGGCACAGCGCGCAAGCCGGCCGCGCCGCTGCCCGGCGAAGGCGCAGCGCCTGCGACCGAGCTCCATTCGGGCAGCGACCGATCCGAGGCCGCTGCATCCGCCCCCGCCGCTCCCGTCGGCAGCGTGACGACGCTCGGCTCGAGGCTCTTCACGTGACTGCTTGCGTGACTCTTTACAGGGGAGTCGCCCGCGTGGACCGCGACGGAGTGCGCGATCATCGCGCCGCCCCGCATCTCTGTCCTGACACCGCTCGTGAGCACCGCCTGCTCCGTGCGTCGGACGGGGAGTCGAAGCTCGATGCAGTGTCCGTCGGCCGCCGCGAATTCCTTCATGTCGACGATCGCGATCGACGGAGTCAACGCCTGGTCGGCTTGCTCGACCGGTATGGGACTCGCTTCCCAGGCGCGTTGCCAGCAATGTCGGATCGCTTCGCTGAAGTGAATGCGAACTCGCTCGCGGTGGAACGAAGTGGGCGATCCGAGCACGATCCCCGCGTCCGAGAGCTTCACAGCCAGCGGAGCGATCCACGCCTCGAATGCAAAATCGGGAATTTCATCCTGAAGGAGACGCAGTGCGTCTCCCCAGACCTTGGGCACAGAGGTCATTCAGGGTCCAGGAGCTCGGAGGTTTGACGAATCGCGCTTCGAGCCGTCTCGAATTCCAGTCCGCGCGAGGTCCCTGGAGAGCAGCTTCCGGATCACCCGATCGATCACTCGTCGATGCGTCGACGGCGTGGCTTGCAGACCCCAGAGCCTGGAGACTGAAGCCCGATTCGGGCGGATTTGAAGCACTCCACGGGGATTCTCAACGGACTCTCGTTCGAATCGGTTGGAACGACGGCCAGTAAACCACTTGGGCCCGGGATTGGCAACGAATTCCGATCGGGATCGTGACGATCCGGTGACACAATTCGGAAACAGCCGGATTCGGCTTCCAGACGCCGAAATACGGTGGTCTACGATTCGAATTCCGAAGTGAATCAAGTGGCTTCGACGAGATCACGAAGGCTTTTTCAACTTCGCCCGAAGGCGCTTCGAACCGCTGTTCTCAAAAGTCACATCTCGATCTCACAAACTTTTTTAGCGTTTAACTCGAAATATCTCGATATTCCATCGAGGACGTGTGCGAATCAGTGGGGCAGACGCTGGGAGCCCGGATCACCGGCGCCGCTCTCGGCGAGCTTGAAGCGCAGCAGGTCGCTGGTGATCTCGCAGCGCTGCAGCAGGGAATCCGATTCGAGAACCTGCTGTCGCTCGACCGCTCGAAATGGAATCGATTGTGCGATTGCGTTCACGAGGTGCGTCGAGTCGAGTCGCTCGAAGCTCGCGAGCGCTCGCTCCGGATCCTCGATCGCTCCGCCGAGCCCGCGCACGAAGCGCGCGAGCAGCTCGAGCAGCTCGGCGCGCCGTCCCGCGAGCAGCTCGAGCTCGCGCGGCGCACTCGGCAGCTCGTCTTCGAGGAGCGCTACGCGCGCGCTGCGATACAGGCGATCACCCGTGCGCGGGAGCTCCGACAGGATGCGAAAGCGCGTTTCGCCGACGAGCAGGATGTGGAGCGTGCCGTCGGGTCGCTCCTGGGCATGGGCGATGCGGCCGAGGCAGCCGACCGCGAAGATCGGCGGATCGCCCGCCATCGCCGCGAGGCTGTCGGGGCGAACGGTGACCATGCCGATCTGTTGCGTGCTCTGCAGCGCGTCGTGCGCCATCTGCCGGTAGCGCGGCTCGAAGACGAACAGCGGCACCGAGCTGTCCGGCAGCAGCACGACATCCGAAAGCGGAAACAGGGGCAGCGACTCGACGACGTTCATGGCGGCGGAGCTTAGCCCCGCAGAACGGCGTTGACGGAAACAGGCCTGATCCCGACACTGCCGCCGGGGGCGAGGTTGGATCAGGCGACGAAGCGAGAGCTGCTCGCGTATCTCGAGCGGGACGCGCTGCATTTGTGTGCGCGGTTCGGTCTGCGTTATCGCGTGCTCGAGGCGGAGCGCGCCAACGTGAAGCGCCGCTACGGCGTCTGCTTCTCGGACGGGACGATCCGGATTCGGCTACGCCATTCGGCGACCGGCCGGCCGCTCAAGTACTCGAGCCTGGTGAACACCCTGTGCCACGAGCTGGCTCACCTGCGGCATTTCAATCACGGCCTGCATTTCCAGGCGTTCTATGCGCAGATTCTAGAATTTGCGCGGCGCGATGGGATCTACCGGCCGAAGGCCGCCGTGGCTGCCGTTGTAGGAAGGGATGGCTCCGAACCGATTCGGGCGGCTGCCTCGGCACCGGTCCGCCTGCCCAATGCCTCGATCCGCCGGGCTCAAGGGGGCAGCGATGGACGTGGAGTCCCGGAAATCTCGCCCACCGCCCGCGTCACGCCGCCTGCCCCGATGATGGCTGCTCAGCTCGAGCTCTTCAGCTCGGATGCGGAGCGGAGCGGAGCTCGTCCACTTCTTCGAGGTTGTTGGGACCCTCGATGACCTTGCAGCGGATGTCGTCCACCGCGATGGATTTGTCGAGGATCTGCGTGATCAAGCTATCCACGCTGAGCTCGTCGAGTTCGGCGAGCGCATCCTCTAGGTCGCCCTCCGAGATGGAGAATTCGAGTGCGAGCTTGATCTTGATGTTGTCCATCGTTCACTTTCCCTGTTCACGGGTACGCGCCGTCATGCTTGATCGCAGTCTATCCGCCGGACGTCCGGATTCACTGCGGGTCACGGCGCCTCCCGGCATTCCTGCTCGGGGCCTGCGCCGCCTGGATCGATTCACTTGCTTTACTCTGCACGCCTCATGCCCGGTCTGTCCAGCAGGCCCGCCCTCGTCTTGAGAGTCTCGAGCCGGCGTTCAACGATCGGACCCCGAGCGATTTGGTATCGCGCAAGTGCCTGAATTTAAAGAGAAATTTTTATCGGAAACCTAAGATACACCAAGCGTTGGCGGGCGGCTATGGATTTTTATCGCAATTTCGCGCCCTTACGGTGGAGTGGTCGACCGATTCAACGGCCCCCGATCGCGGGTTTCCAGCCACGCAACCCACCCGAGCAACACGACACTCGCCAGATGGACGGCCATGAAGAGGCCGAGGGAGAGGCCGTGGAGGAGGCGGAAGCGTGACTGGGTCGCTTCGGTGCTGGCGGCGCCGAGCGTACTCGGCCGCAGCATCGCGATCTCCGGCGAGAGGCCCAGCTCGCTCGCGAGCGAGACGAGGCCGAGGATCACCGGGAACGCGACCACGAAGCCGCGCCGGCCAAGAGCAGCGAGCGAGGCGGCCGTGATCAGGGCGGCCACGGCGCCCCCGAGGTGGAGGACATGGAGTAGCGAGCCCGCCAGGTCTCCCGCCACGTTGCCGGGCAGAACCTTGAAGGCGAGCCGCGACACCACGAAGGCGAAGAATCCCCACGCGCCGATCCAGCCGCCGAGGGCCAGCCAGAGCGTCCCGCGCAGCGCCGCTTCGGTCGTGCGCCCTCGACTCAAGCGCGCGGACCTCCCTCGCTCGGCGCGAGCGGCGCGAGCGGCTCAAGAGTCAGAGGGTCGAGGCGCTTGGCCTGGAGATGCTGGGCCGCCGTGTCGTCTGCGACGTCGCTGTGGCAGGCGGCCTTTTGAACGGAGGCACCCATCGCGCTCCTGGTCTTCGAGGCGAGGCGGTGGACCTCGGCGGGCGAGAGGACGCCGCGCTGGATCAGGATCTCGCGCTGCGCGGGGTTGAGCGCCGCCGAGATCTTCGGCTTGTCCCACTGGTAGTCCGCGTCCTTGCCCGACACGAAGATCCCGATCTCCTTGCTGATCCGGACCGAGCACCAGTCGTGGCCGCACATCGCGCAGAAGTCCGTGTCCACGTCGAGGTCCTCGTCGTGGTAGGCGCGCGCGAGATCCGGATCGAAGGAAAGCTCGAAATGCTTCTCCCAGTTGAGCGCTGCGCGGGCCTTCGTGAGCTCATCGTCGCGATCGCGGGCCGACGGAATGCCGAGGGCCACGTCCGCGGCATGGGCGGCGATCTTGTAGGCGACGCAGCCCTGCTTGACATCGTCCTTCTTGGGCAGGCCGAGGTGTTCCTTGGGCGTCACGTAGCAGAGCATCGCGGCGCCGTGATACGCCGCCGCGGTCGCCCCGATCGCGCTCGTGATGTGGTCGTAGCCGGGGAACATGTCGGTCACGAGCGGGCCCAGCACATAGAAGGGCGCGCCGTGACAGAGCCGGCGCTGGAGCTTCATGTTGAACTCGATCTGATCGAAGGGCACATGGCCCGGGCCCTCGATCATGACCTGACAGCCGTGGCGCCAGGCGCGCTCGGTCAATTCGCCGAGGGCCTCGAGCTCGCCGAGCTGCGCCGCGTCGGTCGCGTCCGCGAGGCCGCCGGGCCGCAGCCCGTCGCCAATAGAAAACGTGACGTCATATGAGCGAACCAATTCGCAGATATCGTCCCAGATCTGCGCCATCAGATTCTCTTGCTCGTGGTGGATCATCCATTTTGCGAGCAAGCTCCCGCCGCGGCTCACGATTCCGATCAGGCGACGAGTCACGAAGGGCAGGTGGGCGCGGCGCACGCCGGCGTGGATCGTGAAGTAGTCGACGCCCTGCTCGGCCTGGCGCTTGAGCGTCTCGAGCACGCAGGTCGCGTCGAGGTCCTCGATCTTCCGGCCCAGGATCATCGAGTAGATCGGCACCGTTCCGATCGGCACCGTCGCCGCCTGGCAGATCGCCTCGCGCGTCTTCTCGACGTCGCCGCCGGTCGAGAGATCCATCACGGTGTCCGCTTCCCAGCGCTCGGCCCAGCGGAGCTTCTCTACCTCTTCATGCGTCCCGCTCGAAATCGGCGATGCGCCCATGTTCGCATTGACCTTGGTCCGGGACGCGCGGCCGATCGCCATCGGGTCGAGCTGGTTGGCGAGGTGGATCCTGTTCGCCGGGATCACCATGCGTCCGGCGGCGATCTCATCGCGGATCTCCTCCGCCGTAAGGTGGGGCTCGCGCTCGGCGACCCGCCGCATCTCGGGTGTGATCTGGCCGAGGCGCGCGAATTCGAGCTGCGTGATGGGCTCGAACCCGGCCGGCGGCTCATAAGCGTACGCGTTCCCAGCAGCGGCCTCGGGGTGGGCGGACCGGGCGACTCGTCGGCCGTCCGGGAGCGGGCTCCAGTCGGACGGCATGAAATCCCAGGCCGTCTTGTCCGACGGCTCCGGCATACCGGGCGTATCGGGAGACGAGAAGCTTCGCGGACCACCGACCTCGGGCGGATTGGCGAAGCTCCCGGGCGTCGTGCCCTGGCGCGCAGAAGAGGGATTGTTGCCGAGCGACGGCAGCGAATAACGAGCGGCGGAATTCATGAGGATCGGGCCTTCCCTACGCACGCCGACTCGCGAACCTGCGGCAGCGCAGACAGGCGAGGGACGAGATCAGGTTCTAAGGGTCTGTTCTCAGGCCGCGCTCACACTGAACGCGGCCACCCCCAGGCAATCACGGATTCGAGTTGTCGAAGGCCGTGCGGTTCCGCAGGGCCCTCGACCAGGAGAAGACCAGGAGAAGCCCGATCGTATCACGCTCGCAGCCCATGCGGGCAGGGCCGGCGTGCGGGCTGTGGTCACCGGCTCGTCGGCCGGCGCCGGGTGTACTCAGCTTCCGGGGTCGGCGCTCACCTGGGCGATCGGGCTCGGGTCGGACTCGCCCTCGCGGGCGGCGGGCATCGGCTGCGGAGCATTCTCCACGATCTCATCCGCCACGACCCGGACCTGGCTGCGCAGTCCGCCGCCCGCGATGGCCGGGTAGTAGCTGGTCGCGATCCCGTCCTCGCGCCCGTTCAGGAAACGGGTCGCCGACTCGACGCTGCCGTCCGGATACCAGGTCTCCACGGGGCCATCGAGCTGTCCCGCCCGGAAAAGCGTGCTGAGCCAGAGTGCTCCGTTCGCGTGGAACATCTCGAGTGCGCCCGTCCATTCGCCGCCGGCGAGCTCGCCGCGCAGCCAGATCCCACCTTTTTCGTCGAAGACCTCGACCGGCCCATCAATGCGCGAATCGACATAACGCGCCAGGGTGCGCGTTGCGCCGCCCGGATAGATCTCCCAGTAGCCGCCGGCCCGCCGGGCATTCCCGTCGACGTCGTACGTCTCGCACCAGAAGGCACGCACGCCCCGCGAGGCCTCGCGAGCGAAGATCGCGATGTCGGGGGAGCCCGTGGCCAGCGTCGCCCCGACTTCGCACGGATTCAGCTCCTCGGCGGGAGCCAGCCTGCCTGCGAAGATCGCCGCGATCCACACGACCAGTGTGAGCCACTGCAGCGCGCCCCGGCCCGGCGAGGAGCCCGGCTCGAGAGACCGCTTCCAGAGGGTCGTGGGTGTGGGGCGGTGAAACGTCACCGCGCATCCAGCGGCCGATCGCGGCCCTCGCTTGATGGTTCACTGGGACGCCCTTGCTACCGTGCCGCGCGATGTCAAGCCCCGATCGATCCGATCCGTCGCTCGCCCGCCCACTCCGAGCCCGGCCGAGCGGCCGCTGCCCGCGGCCCCTCGTCTGCGGCACCCTCATCCTGGCCGGACTCTTCGGCTGCGATCGCAACATCGAGCCGTATCAACCGGGCGAAGAGCCCCGGGAGCCCGATCTCGCCCGCATCTTTCCGGGGCCGCCGACTGGGATGGCAGGCGGTCCGGCCGGTGCGGAGCGCGCCGCCCTGCCGCCCTCGCGGACCGAGGGAGCGGGGGGCCCGGCTGCGGGGGAGTCTGGGGACCGGACGCTCGCGGGAAACGCGCCTTCCGATTCGGGGGGAGGCCAGCCGATTTCGGGGCGGATCGAAGTGGCGCCCGAACTCGCGGGCGAGCAGCCCGAGGGCGCGATCCTGTTCGTGATCGCGCGGCCGCAGGGCGCTCGCGGGGGGCCGCCGCTCGCGGTGCTGCGGATCGAGGCGCCCGAGTTCCCGTTCGAGTTCGAGATCGGACCCGGCGACGTGATGATCCCGAGCATGCGCTTCGAAGGGCCGATCTCGCTCAGCGCGCGGCTCGATGCGGACGGCAACGCGATGACCCGCGGTGGGACCGATCTCTCGAGCGCCGCCGCCGAGCCGATCTCGCCGGGAACCACGGGTGTGGCGCTCGTCCTGGCGCAGAAGGGTTAGTCGGCGGAGAGCCGAGGCGAGTCCTGACATGAGCGAGTCCCATCCGCGAACCTGGCGCGTCCTGCGCGAAGAGCATCTTCAACACTGCCGTGTGTTCGACGTCCACGTCGCCACGATGGAGTCTCCGCACACCGGCTCGCCGCATCCCTTCTACCGCATCGAGTCCCCCGCCTGGGTGAACGTCGTCGCGCTGACGCCGCGGGACGAGCTCGTCATGGTCCGCCAGTTTCGGCACGGGTCGCGCGTCGTGACCCTCGAGATTCCGGGGGGCATGGTCGATCCCGGCGAATCGCCCGAGGCCGCGGCCGCCCGCGAGCTGATCGAGGAGACGGGCTACCGCGCCGGCCGACTCGCGAGCCTCGGCTCACTCAACCCGAATCCGGCCCTGTTCGGCAACCGCTGCCACATGCAGGTCGCGCTCGATTGCGAGCCAGCTGCTGAGATCCTCAACAGCGCGACCGAGGAGACGCTGGTCGAGCTGGTGCCGCTGGCGGACGTCCACGATCTGCTGCGCCGCGGTGCGATCGACCACGCGCTCGTGGTGGCGGCGCTCTACGCCTTCGACCTCTGGCGTTCGCGCGACGGTTCGGCATCCATCTGATCGAGCACGATCTCGACCAGCCGCAGGTCGTCGCCGAGGGGTATCGTCAGCTCGATCTCGATCTCGGGATGGCGCGCGCGCACGGCGTCGGCGAGGCGCGGCAGGGATTCTCGGACGTGGAAGCCGGTGCCCAGGAAATGCAGATGGACGAGGATCGCGCGGGCGCCTCGCGTCACCAGGGCGTCGACGCCCGCCTCGAAATCGGGGAGCGCGAGCTCCATGTGGGCGTGCTCGACGAGCCAATCGGGTCTCGCCTCGGCGACGCGCCCTGCGAAGGCGATGAGCCGCGCGTTGGCCTCGTCGTTTCGGCTGCCGTGGTCGACGATCAAGAGGCCGCGCACTCTCGTCCCGCTGTCCGGCCTCGCGCTTTCCATCGCTCGTCCTGTGGATTGATTCATGGCTCGCTGCATGGATCACTTCATGAACTGAGGGCTACCAATAGCGGGCGCGCACGGTCAGGTCGCCGGTCGGCCGCACGCGGCAGGCTAGCCGCTCGTCCGGGTCGATCCGGTTGCGCTCCTTGATGCGCCGCTCGCGCTCGCTCTCCGGCTCGAGCGTCTCGGCGCCGGCGACGATCTGGAGGCCACAGCGCGCACACGCACCCTCCGCGCCGCAGGCGCTCGCGATCGGAAGCCCCGCCGCCGCCGTCGCGTCGATCAGCGTCAGGGTGCCGGCCGCGATCTCGACGCTCCGACCCGAAGGCAGGAACACGATCCTGCAGCGCGCTCCGCCGGCGACCGTCGCTCGCGATTCCGTCATGCCTGGCTCCGTTCCCGATTCCGTCCCCGATCCAATCGAATCCGAGCCGCCCCGCACGCGGCGCCGCCTCCGAGTGTAGTCATCGCCGCCACGTCGTCGAAGCGCGCAGGTCGCCTTCCTGTGGGGGTCTCGAAAACGCACGGGAATTGCCGGACGCCCGCCCGTCCGCGCTCTCGCGAGCCGCTTTTTCGATGCGAGGGCTGGGTTAACGTATCGACCATGTCCACGGCGGCCCTCCTCGTCATCGGCAATGAAATCCTTTCGGGCAAGGTCCGGGACACCAACTCCACTTTTCTCGCCATCGAGCTCCGCAAGCTCGGCGTCGACCTCGAGCGCATCGTCACGATCCCTGATGTGATCGACACGATCGCCCACGAGACGAGGGCGCTCTCCCGGGCCTTCGACTACGTCTTCACGTCGGGCGGGATCGGCCCGACCCATGACGATCTGACGATGGACGGGATCGCCCTCGCCTTTGACCGCAAGGTGGTGCGGAATCAATCGATGATCGATCGCATGGAGCGTTATTCGGAGAATCCCGTGAACGACGCCATGCGCAAGATGGCGATGATTCCGGACGGTGCCGAGGTGATCGACGTGGGCGGACTCTGGTTTCCCGTCGTGGTCGTCGAGAACGTCCACATCTTCCCCGGCATCCCGGAGCTGTTCGAGAAGAAGTTCCACTCGATCCGCGACCGCTTCTCCGGCATCCCCTTCCACTTGACGAAGTTCTACGTCCGCGAGAACGAATCTGAGATCGCCGACATCCTGAACGCCCTGTTGAAGGAGTTCCCGGAGCTGATGCTCGGCTCCTACCCGAAGATCAACGAGGCGAGCTTTCGCGTGCTCCTGACCCTCGAGTCGCGCGATCCAGGCTACCTGGCGCGGGCCGTCGAGAGGTTGTCCCGCGAGCTGCCCGACGGCGCGATCCACCGCATCGAGTGACTCGCGCGCCGCGCGTCGCGCGAGCGGCGCCAGGCCGCGGACGGAGCCATCCCGATTCCCTCCCAAGCGACGATCCTGCGCGTACTCGCCTTCGTCCACCCGGCCTGGATGGTGGTGAGCGTGGCGCTCGCCCTCGTGACGGCGCGCCTCGGGCTCGAGATCCGGAAGCGGCGCGCGGCGGGGCGCGTCGTCGGCGGCGACCTGCGACGACGGCATCTGCGGCTGGGGAAGGCCGCGATCCTGTGCGTGCTGGTCGGCTTCGCGCTCGGGCCCAGCTCGATGATGTGGCTCCGCGATCGCCCGGCCCTCGACAGCCTGCACGGGATTCTCGGGATCATCGTGACGGGGCTCTTCGTCTGGACCGGGCTCTCGGGCCGTGCGCTCGCCCGCGGTGACCAGGCTGCCCGGGGCCTCCATCGCCTGGTGGCGGCGGCGAGCATTGGAGCGGCGATGCTGGCGGCGGTGGCGGGATTCGTGCTGCTGCCGTGACGGGTCCGGCGAGGGTCCGGCGAGGAGGGCGGCGAGGAGAGCGGCGAGGAGAGCGGCGCGGAGCCCGACCGGCCGCGCCAGGCGTCGACTAACGTTCGGAGGCCGGCAGGACGTCGACCGCGCGCTGGCGCAGCCAGTGGTCCGCGAGGGTCAGGCAGACCATCGCCTCGACCATCGGAACGGCCCGCGGCAGCACGCAGGGATCGTGGCGTCCCCCCGCCTCGAGCACGACCGCCTCGCCCGCGCGATTGACGGTCTGCTGCGCGACGCGCACCGTCGCCGTCGGCTTGAACGCGACCCGCAGCAGGATCGACTCGCCATTGCTGATGCCGCCCTGGATCCCGCCCGAGCGATTCGAGGTCGTGCGCGTGCGGCCCGAGGCGTCGGTCGTGAAAGGGTCGTTGTGCTCGCTGCCGGTCAACGCGGTGCCGGCGAAGCCCGAGCCGATCTCGAAGCCCTTCGCCGCGGGCAGCGAGATCAGGGCCTTCGCGAGATCCGCTTCGAGCTTGTCGAAGACGGGCTCCCCGAGCCCAGCCGGTACGCCGCGCGCGACACACTCGACGACGCCCCCGACCGAATCTCCTCGCCGCCGCACCGCATCGATCAGCGCGTACATCCGCTCCGCCGCCTCCGCATCGGGACAGCGCACGTCGTTCGCGTCGATCTCCGCGAGCGAGACCGTCTCCGGATCGACCTTCGAGTCGATCGCCTGGACGCGGGACACCCACGCGAGCACTTCGATCCCCGCCAGCGTTCGCAGCAGCTTGCGCGCGATCGCCCCCGCCGCGACCCGCCCGATCGTCTCCCGTGCACTGGCGCGTCCGCCACCCTGCCAGTTGCGGATTCCGTACTTCGCTTCGGTCGTGAAGTCCGCATGCGAGGGGCGGTAGAGATCGCGCATGTCTTCGTAGGCGCTCGGCCGCGCGTCCTGATTGCGGACGAGCAGCGCGATCGGGCTGCCGACGGTCCGGCCCTCGAAGACGCCGGAGAGGAGCTCGACCCTGTCCGCTTCCTGGCGCGGTGTCGTCAAGACGCTCTGACCGGGGCGCCTGCGGTCGAGATCGGTCTGGATCTCTGCGACGTCGAGGGGAAGCCTCGGCGGACAGCCCTCGACCACGACGCCGACGCCGCCGCCATGGGATTCGCCGAAGGTCGCGATGCGGAAGGCCTGGCCGAAGACGCTGCCCATCAAAAAAAGCTCCGGTTTCGGGACGCGGCC
>JANNQH010000443.1:0-2366 GCA_031400655.1 Deltaproteobacteria bacterium
ATCTTGGCGGTGCCAGAAAGGTCGCGCGCCCCCTTGGCCTTGCCCACGTCCGTGCCCACTACCTCTCCTAGAATGGAGTCAAGACGGCGTCCGGTAGTGCAGCAGGTTGCGACCCGGCTTGAGCAGCGTCTCGGGGATCCAATGCAGCTGCGGTCGATACCAGAGCCGCGTCATGGGCTCCGCGAGACGTCCCAGCGTGCCGATCCGCACGCCGTTCACGAACGGAGCGCCGGTCATGCTGAGGCGCGGCACGTAGACGACCGAGAGCATCACGCGGTCCGGGGGCAGCTCGAATTCGATCCGGTACCAGGCGTCGCCGCCAATTTGTGGACGCGTGCGGCTCCAATCGTCGGGCAGCGATTGCGGCTGCCACGGCGCGCCGTCGGGCGGCGGGGTGTCGCCGCCTGTCAGCAGGATCTGAGCCTGCAGGATCGGCGCAGGCACTCCCATTTCGCCTTCCGCGTCGCCCGCGAACGAAGGGTGACTCGCGAGAGCCAGGAATGCGGCGAACGCGACGCTCGCCAGCACGGCGATTCGCGCGATGGCGACGCCTCGAAAGCTAGAGCAGTCGCAGTCGGCTGGCCTCATACACCGCCTCGCCTCGCGACGACACTTCGAGCTTCTTGTAGATGTTCTTGATGTGCGACGAGACGGTGTGGTTCGAGATGCCCAGCAGACCGGCGATCTCGGGTCCGCGATAGCCCTTCGACACGAGCTTCAGGACTTCCTGCTCGCGCACCGACAGCGAGACCTCGGGGAAGACCGGTTCGCGCGACTCGTCGGCGAACTGCTGTAGCAGGCGGCGAGCGATGGTCGGATGGATCGGGCTGCCTCCGCTTCGCAGCAGCGTGATCGTGGCGATGAAGTCCTCCGGCAGGCTGTCCTTCAGCAGGTACCCCGTGGCCCCTGCCTTCAGACTACGCATGACGTGGAGCTCGTCGCCGAAGACACTGACCACCATGGCATCGAGCCCGGGATGGAGCAGCCGCGCCTCGCGCACGACGTCGGCTCCGTCGCCATCGGGCAGGCCCAGGTCGCAGAGCAGCACGTCGACGGTTTGGCTGCGGAGCTCCGCGATCGCGTCCGCGCACGACCCGACGGCGGCCACGAGCGTGAAATCACGATGGGACGAGACTATTTCCTCGAACCGTTGCCGGAACGCCGGATCGTCTTCCACGATGAGGATGCGTATCGCGCTCACGTTGATAGTCGAGGCTACGCGACCGGGTGAGGGGCCGCCATCCCTCGATCGAGGGAGATGCGGTGCGCAGTGGACGAGATCGCGCGCGAGGCGCGGCGGCTCAGCGGACACCGGCAGGGCGATCAAGCGCTCCGAGCAGGCGGCGCGAACTCCTCCTTCGCAACTGCCCTCACCCTTCCGCACTCCCCCCTGAAGTCGTACGGCACCTCCTCCGCACAATCCGGCCACTTCTTCGTCGCCAGCCAGAACTCGACGAGCCCGAGCCGCGCACACAATCGCGGAAAGCGCGGGTCGTTGCGCAGCTCGGGCATGCCCGCCTGGAACATCAGCGACGGGCGATAGCCATCCGGCCCCATGATGTCGTCGGCCGTCCCCGCCGGCCCGAGCCGAGCGCTCGCCGCCGCCCGGTAGGCATCGTCGACGAGCCCGAGATGCGCCGCATACACGAGCCGCGAGACATCGACGCAGCCCGTCTTCTCGACATGGGCTTCGAGGGCGCTGCGCCAGCTGCCGATGCTCTCCGGCGTCGGGTCGCGCTTGGTACGGATGAACGGCAGGCCGTCCTGGAACTCGCGCAGCTGGCGCTGCTCGGCGAGCGCCAGCAACCGGTCGACGGCGGACCAGTCCTGCTGGAATGCATAACACCGAAGCAGACTCGAAACGGGGAAGCTCATGTCAGGCACCCGCTCGACGAGGTCCGCGTAGATGGGCACGGCTTCGTCCAGACGCCCTGCAGCCATCCGCGCGAGCGCAAGTCCGTTCGCGGACATCGGATCGAGGGCGTCGAGACGATAGGCGCGCTCCGTCTCCTCGAGGCTTTCGCGAACCCGCCCCATCGTTCGAAGGAACCAACCGATGTAGTTGCGTCCGTGGCCCGCGGCCGGCGCGCGGCGCAGGCGTTCGAGCGCCGCGTCGGTCTCGACGAATCGCCCGAACGGCGGGAGGACGAAGAGCTGCCCCGCCAGCGCATCGGTGTTGTCGGGATCGAGCGCCAGGGCGCGGGCCGCTTCCTCGGCGACTCGGTCCGCACTCGCGGATCGATCGGTGAAGGGCTGATAGAAGTGCAGCCAGGCCCGGAGGTAGGCCAGTCGGCCCCAGGCCTCGGCGAACTGGGGCGCGCGCTGGGTCACGACCTCGAGTAGCCCGATGTGGGTGCGCAGCTCGT
>JANNQH010000444.1:0-1907 GCA_031400655.1 Deltaproteobacteria bacterium
TCGTCGCGGAGTCGCTTCCAGACGGGATGCGGATTTGCGTCGATCTCGAAGTCGTACGGGTCGTATCGGAGCTCGCGAAGGGTCATTTCCGTGCTTCGTTCTTCCAGGCGACCGAATACGCATTCGCCAGCTGCTTCATGATGTCGCCGATCGTGACATAGCCCTTGGCGTAGTCGCTCGGCGCTTTCCCGCCGCCTCCGGAGCGGAGCGATACGTCGACGTATCGCGCCTTCTCGCGCAGGGCGCCCACGGTGGAGCGTTCACGCGCCAGGACGGAGAATGGGTCGTACTGGAATTGCTTCATCGCGTTTAGATGCGTGATCTGATCGATCTCCTGCTTCGGCAGATCTTTGACGGATCGCCAAAGCTTCTCGGGCGAGAGCGGCCACGTCGTGTCCGAATGGGGATAGTCGCACTCCCAGGTCAGCGTCTCGACACCGATCCGATGGCGATTCGCGATGCCCGCATCGTCGTCGATGAAGCAGGTGACGATGTGTTCCCGAAAGAGGTCGCTCGGCTTCCGGCCCTTTCCGAAGTCCTGGTGTGTCCAGGGACTATGGTGTTCGTGGACGTAGTCGATGCGCTCGAGGAAGTACGGGATCCAGCCGATTCCGCCCTCCGAGAGCGCGATCTTGAGGCTTGGGTGCCGCCTGAGGAAGTCGGAGTAGACGAGCTCCGTCGCGACGTTGAAGAGGCTGATCGGCGTTCCCGTGATCATGATCTCGATGGGCGCTTCGGGCTCATTCAGCGCCATTCCCGTGCCCGACCCGATGTGTAGACAGATCACCGTCCCCTCGTCGGCACAGGCCTTCCAGAAGGGTTCCCAGTACTCGTTGTGCAGGCTGGGGTGGCCGAGGCCGGTCGGGGTATCGGCGAAGGAGATGGCGTGGCAGCCCTTCTTCGCGACGCGCCGGACTTCCTTCGCGAGGAGCGCAGGGTCCCACATCATCGGAATCGCCAAGGGAATGAATCGGCCAGGGTGTGCGCCGCACCATTCGTCGATATGCCAGTCGTTGTAGGCCTGGATCATTGCGCGCGCCAGATCCTTGTCCTTGTTTCGACCGAAGAGCTCGCCGCAGAAACCGGGGACGGTCGGAAAACAGAGTGAGCCGAGAACGCCGTTGGCATTCATGTCCTCGATTCGTGCATCGACGTCGAAGCAGCCGCGCCGGAGCTGGTCGAGCGCGGTCGGCTCCATCCCATACTCCTCGGCCGGCCGTCCGGCGACGGCATTCAGGCCGATGTTGGGAATCTGCTGTCCATCGAAGAGCCAGACGTCGCTTCCATCCGGTCGTTTCACGATCTGTGGTGCGCGGGACTTCCACTTTTCCGGAAGCGCGTTCTTCCACATGTCGGGCGGCTCGCAGACGTGGTCGTCGACGCTCACGAGGATCATGTCGTTCATGTTCATGGTCGGGGTTCCTTCGAGTCGGCTGTTTCAGGCCTTCTTGAGCTCTGTCTTCATCGTCGAGAGGTCCGCCAGGATCGGATAGCCGGTATGGCTGATGGCGTTTCCGTGGCCCGTCTGATGGATGTCGAACGCGGCCTGGAGGGCCGCGTAGTAGCCCTGGACGTCGAGTGTCTGGTTGACGGCGCGCTTGGCCTGCGCGAGTCCGAAGGGGTGCCGCTTCGCGATCTCACGGGCGAGGGCGTCTGTGCGGTCCCAGAGCTCGCCCCGCGCTACGACCTCGCGGACGAGGCCCGCCTGGAGCGCCTCGGTGGCCGTGAAGGCGCGCCCGGTGAAGAGCATGTCCTTCGCGCGGCGTGCGCCCAGCTCCCAGGTGTGGCCATGATATTCGACACCCCCGATCGCCATGAGCACGACCGGGTCCGAGAAGAGCGCATCCTCCGCAGCGACGATCAGATCCATCGGAAAAATCAGGTTCAGCGCGCCGGCGATCGCCTTC
>JANNQH010000445.1:0-3868 GCA_031400655.1 Deltaproteobacteria bacterium
AACGCAGCTCCCGATCGCGCTCCTTCGAACCGAGGAGTCGATGGAGCGCGCAGGCGATGATCCGGCGCTCGGCTGGTGGCCGCTCACGCGCGGGCGGTTCCAGGTCGAGGGGGTCGCGGGGACCCACTGGACGATCTTCGAAGCCGCTCACATCGCCTCCCTCGCGCCCCGCATCGACCGCACGCTGCGCCTGGCCACGGACCGGCAAGCGTTGGATGATTTCGCGCCCGCGCCCGCGCCCACCGACGAGAGGATCGTCGATCGATGAAGCGGCTAGGATCGACGACAAGTCGCCTTCGCTGCGCGCTAGGCGGGCGCTCAGGTTCGGTTTCGCTGGTCGCGTTCGCGCTGCTGACGGGAATCCTGGCGGCATCGGCCGCCCTGGCGGGCGAGCCGTCGGGCGGGACCAGCGTGCGCCAGAGCTACCGCGTGCTCTACACGGTCTGGATCAAGGCCGGCAATCCCGTGGCGACCGTGCGGATCCGGTTGGCGAGCCATCCCGAATGGGTGCGCTGGATGCGGTTTCGCGTCGACCCGACTCGCTATCGCGACTTCAAGGCGAGTGGTCGGCTGAAGATCGAGGGAGACCAGGTCGTCTGGACACCGCCGCGTGAGGACGCCTGGCTCCAGTACCGCGTGAATCTCGAGAGCCAGCGCGACGTCGGCCGCTACGACGGTCGCATGACCGAGAGCTTTGCGCTCTTCCGCGCCGACGACCTCGTGCCCCCCGTCCATCTCGACATGCAGGACGGGACGCAATCGCGGGCGAAGCTCAAGCTCGAGCTGCCGGAGGGCTGGTCGGCCGCGACGCCCTTCCCGCGTTATGCGAGCGGACGCTTCGAGATCGACAATCCGCTGCGGCTCTTCGATCGGCCGACGGGCTGGATCCTGGTCGGCAAGCTCGGTGTGCGCCGGGACAAGATCGGGGGGACGCAGGTCGCGATTGCGGCGCCGACGGGCCACGGCGTTCACCGCCTCGACATGCTCGCGTTCTTCCGCTTCACCTTGCCTACGCTGCAGAAGATCTTCCCGAATTTTCCGGAGCGCCTGCTCGTCGTGAGCGCGGGTGACCCGATGTGGCGCGGCGCGCTCTCGGGTCCGAGCTCGCTTTTCGTCCACGCCGATCGCCCACTCATCAGCGAAAACGGGACGAGCACCTTCATTCACGAGCTCGTCCACGTGGCGATGGGCGCCCGCAGCGTCGAGGGCGCCGACTGGGTGGTGGAAGGGCTCGCCGAGTACTACTCGCTCGAGATCCTACGCCGCTCGGGGGCGATCTCGGAGCGCCGCTATGCGAAGGCGCAAGCGCGTCTTGCGGAGTGGGCGAAGCAGGCGGGGCCCCTCGAGAGCGTGCGCTCCCAGGGCGCGGTCACCGCGCGGGCTGTGGGTGTGATGCGGGCCGTCGACGCGGAGATCCGGCGCGCTCGGAGCAATCAGGCCAGTCTCGACGACGTGGTACGCCTGCTGCCGCGCGGAGAGGCGGTCAGCGTGGCGGGCTTCCGCGCTGTGGCGGAGCGCGTCGCGGGCCGGCCCCTCATGTCCCTGCCGAAGCCTTGATGTCCTCGGGATCCGCGGAACGCGGCTCGATCGCGAACCACCACACTTCGCTGCGGGCGGCCCAGCCATCGGGCTCGAGCCGGTACTTGCGCGCCGCCTCGCGCCGGAGCGTCGCGACCGCGGTCGCATCGACGACGCGCGTCGCCTGACACCGAAACAGCTGGCCGGCGATCCGGAGCCGGACGCGCGGATCGGCGACGACCTGATGCGGCCAGCGCTTGGCGGGCGTCAGGAAATCGCCTGGGACGAAGAGCCGTTCCCCCTGCACGACGTTCCAGATCCGCACAGAGCGCGGCCGGTCCGGTGCGACCTCGAGCTCGACCTCCGGCTCGTTCGCGAAGGCGTGGAAGCTGCTCGGGCAGGGCTTCGCTTCGCCCCGCAATGCGCCACCCGGAAGGGGACCGACCGGACCGTCGCAGGCGGCCGCAATCAAGAGGGCAGCGATCGAGAGCGCGCGCCGCGTGCGCGACCCGTGACGCAGGCGGCGCTGCCGGAGCAGGGCCGGTCGGATCTGGCGCTTCATGGCGCGAAGGTGCCACAGGCGGAGAAAGACCGGCGTGCACCGGAGTCCGGGTCGAGAGAAATGCCCGGCCCTCGTCGGGCGGAATGCCCGATGGGACGAACGCCGGGCGGTCTTTGGCGCCTGGCGCCGCGGCGAGGCCTCAAGCCGAATTTCCCCGGACCGATCGCATGCCCTGGGCTCGCGAGCAGCGACACGGCGACGACACCAAAGCGGAGGCGAAGTTGGCAATCCAGGGACACGGCAAGACGCGCGGACAGGAAGGCTACGGCGAAGGACGCGCCGAGATCCGCGAGGGGGACGATGTCCTGCTTGATGAAGACGCGATGGTGGCGGAGCTGCTCGCCTGTCTCGAGGCCCCCGACTATCGACCGCCGACGCTCCCGGCCGTCGCGGTCGAACTGATGACGCTCTCGGCGCAGCCCGACGTGCAGCTCGAGGACGTGGTGTCGCTGCTCGAGCGGGACGGTCTGATCGCCGGGCGGGTGCTCAAGGTGGCGGGCTCGGCGGCGATGGCGGGGGCGGTGAAGATCGCTTCGCTCGGGGAGGCGACCAAACGGTTGGGGCTGCTGCGAATCCGCGATCTCGTCCTGCAGATCGCGATGAACCTTCGCGTCTTCAAGTCCGAGGCCTACGGCGACTCGATGGAGCGCGTCCGCCGGCATGCGGTCGCGACCGCGCATCTTTGTCGGACGGTCTGCAAGTACACGCCGATCGACGGCGAGTTCGCGTTCATGGCGGGACTCCTGCATGACGTGGGCATCGCCGGAACGCTGCTCGCGCTCGCCGATCGGAAGGGTCCGCGCCGCGCTCCCCCGGATCTGCTCGCGATCTGGCCCGCGGTCGACCGTGTCCACGCGCAGGCCGGCGAAATCATGGCGAAGCACTGGCAGCTCCCCGCCGAGATCCGCCTCGCGATCACGGCCCACCACCAGGTCCTGCTGGGCGGCCACGTCCATCCCCTGGCGGCGACCGTCGCCCTCGCGAACGAGCTGGCCCACGCGGGTGGCGCCGGCCTCGTCGCGAAGGCCGCTGATCGGGAGGACGGATCGGCGGCGGGTGCCGAGCATCAGAGCGATTGGATGAGCGCCCACAGCGAGCTCGATCGGACGATTGAGAAGACGCTCGAGCGTGCGCGGGACGCGCTCGGCATCGACGCGCGGATCTACGGCCTGATCGTCGAAGAGGCGAAGGGCGTGCTCGAGAATCTCGCGACGGACGAGTGAAGCCCGACGACGTACGCGGGTCTCGACCCTGGCAGATGCATTCGGAGCCCATATGCTCCGAGTGATGGAAAAGCTCGTCTATCTGCTCTGGAAGCGCGGCACGGATCCGAATAACGACGCATTCCGCGACCGCTTGTTGCAGAATCTGCCGCAGGGCCTGTCTGATCACGGCGCCTCGCAGGTCAAGCTCTGCGTTTGCGACAGCGATGTTTGCGCGGGAGCCGCGCTCCACCTCGGTGCACATGCGCCCGACGCGCTGCTCACGTTCTGGCTCGAGTGCATCCAGGATCGTGGGCCCGCGCAAGCCCTGATCGCCCGGGTCTCGGGAAAGTACGCGGGCTATCTCGTGGTCGAGTCCCAGGCCCTTCGTCTGACGACCGATCCCGCGGAGTGCGGAAAGCGCACCCGGGGCTTCAGTCTGGTCGGCTGCATCGAGGCGAAGCCAGGCCTCTCCCACGATCGCTTCATCGAGATCTGGGAGACCATCCACCGCGACGTCGCGATCGAGACCCAGAGCACGTTCTCATACATCCGCAACGAAGTCGTCCGGCCCGTGACGCCCGCT
>JANNQH010000446.1:0-2393 GCA_031400655.1 Deltaproteobacteria bacterium
GATCCATCCGTCTCTCACGGCAACGGCCTCTGCGTAGGCCGGCGCGTCGCCATCCATCGTGAGGATGTCGCCACCGAAGTAGATCGTGGTCGCCGGTTCGAGGAGTGCCTTCGCGGGGATGGCTGCCGGCAGTCCGGTCTGTTCGGCGCAGGCTGCGAGCAGGGCCAAAAAAAAGGCTGTGGTGAACACGATCATCTTCTTCACGAGTCGACTCCTCACGCAAAATTCGTCACGCCCTCGTCGTCGTAGCTGATGCTGACACCCCAACCCTCGCCGGAGAGCGGACTCGTGTCGCTCGGGAGGATCATGCCGAGGGTGCCCGAGCCGTCGGGATTGAGCACGAAGCCCGAGTAGGCGAGGCGATCAGCAGGTCGCTCCCGATTGCGTCGCCCGAGAAATAGCAGATGAGCGCCGCCCCAGACGAGCGCGTAGGCTCCGAGGGACAGCACGATCTTCACGAGCGTCTTCTGCACAGGCCCGAGCTTCGCGGCCTTCGCCAGAAGCAGGAGCGACTTCAGCATGCGTCTCTCCGGGGATGCTACGGTGGCGCCCGTGCTGCGCGCGCTGTCCCGCATCCCGTACACGACGACGCTCAGGGTCCTCTGCGGGCTCTTCGCGCTGGAAGCCCTCGTGCTCGGGATCGCTCCGCTCCATCGCGCGGACTGGCTGCTCGAGAATCTGTTGGTGCTGGCATTTCTCGCCCTGGCCGTGCTCGCACACCGCCGGCTGCCGCTGTCCCGCCTCTCCTGGATCCTGATCGTCGCCTTCCTCGCCCTGCACGAGGTGGGCGCCCACTACACCTACGCCGAGGTTCCCTACGACGCGTGGTGCCGCGCGGTCTTTGGCTGGACGCTGTCCGAGCAGCTCGGTTTCGAGCGCAACCACTTCGATCGATTGGTCCATTTCAGCTACGGCTTGTTGCTGGCCTATCCGGTGCGCGAGCTCTTTCTGAGAGTCGCCGACGTCCGGGGCTTCTGGGGTTATTTCTTGCCTCTCAACCTCACGATGTCGACCTCGATGCTCTACGAGCTCATCGAGTGGGGGGCGGCCGTGGTGCTCGGTGGCGATCTCGGCATGGCCTATCTGGGCACGCAGGGGGACGAGTGGGATTCCCACAGCGACATGGCGCTCGCCAGCCTCGGGGCGCTCGTCGCGATGAGCCTGACGGCCTGGGTGAACGCCCGCCTCGACCGGGATTTCGCACGCGAATGGCGGGAGAGCCTGCGCGTGAAGCACAGCGCGCCGCTCGGCGAAGAGCGGATCGACGCGCTCGCAGCGCTCGATCCGTAGGCGCGTGGTCGCGCGGGAAGTCCTGGCTGCGACACCCCATTGCAGCGACGAGCGGATCGAACCCGCCCGCGCTAGAACCCGAGAGTCGCTGGACACGCCGGAGCGACCCGGCTGGCCACGGCCGCCATCGACCATCCTTTGAAAGACCCGCGAAAGATCCGCAAAAGATCCGCAAAAGGGAGCCCCCCGATGCCCGCGAACGACCGCATCCTCCTCATCTCCGCCGACTGTCACGCGGGGCCTCTTCCCGACACCATCCGCTCCTATATCTCCGCGAAGCACCGGGCCGCCTTCGACGCCTGGCATGCCGACCAGGCCGGCATGCTGGCGCGGCGCGCGGAGCACACCGGCGAGGCGATCTACGGCGACGAAGCCATGGCCGATTTCCAGGTCGAAGACGCCGTGAACCACGGCGGGATCGACGGCGCCTGGGACTCGAAGCGAAGGCAGGCCGAGCTCGAGCAGGACGGGATCGTCGCCGAGGTGATTTTCCCGGGCGGGAGCTTCCAGACCGTCTCGCCCTTCGGCTCGGGCCTCATGACCTATCAATACGCGCAGGATCAGGAGCTCTGGTGGGAGGGCTGCCGCAGCTACAACCGCTGGCTCGCCGATTTCTGCAACGAGGCCCGGGGCCGGCGCGCCGGGGTCGGGCTGATCACGATCGACGATATTCCGCGCGCGGTGGAAGAGGTTCGCTGGCTGCGTGAGCACGGCGTCTTCGGCGGCATCGTGCTGCCCGTCGAAACGAACGGGAACCCCTTCTACAACCATCCGCGCTACGAGCCACTGTGGTCGATCTGTGAAGAGCTCGAGATGCCCGTCCACACCCACTCGGGCTGGACGCCGAACTACGGCCGCCACGACGGCTCCCTCGGCATCTTTCTCTACGAGATCAGCTGGTTCGCCCACCGGCCCTTCCATTTCCTGATCTGGTCGGGGGTGTTCGAGCGCCATCCGCGGCTCAAGTTCGTGATGACCGAGCAGGGCTCGTCGTGGGTGGTCGGCGCGCTCGCGCAGCTCGACTCCCAGTACGAGCTCCCGATGTTCCGCCACCTGCGAAGAAAGCTGCCGCGAAAGCCCAGCGAGTACTACCACCAGAACGC
>JANNQH010000447.1:0-1839 GCA_031400655.1 Deltaproteobacteria bacterium
TGATAGGTCATGAGGCCCGAGCCGAAGGGCGAGACGGTCTGGAAGCTCCCGCCCGGGAAGATCACCTCGGCGACGATCCCGTCCTGCTCGAGCTCCGCCTGCCTTCGCTTCGAGTCCCAGGCGCCGTCGATCCCGCCGTGATTCACGGCGTCCTCGACCTGGAAATCGGCCATGGCCTCGTCGCCATAGATCGCCTCCCCGGTGTGTTCCGCGCGGCGCGCCAGCATGCCCGCCTGGTCGGCATGCCAGGCCTCGAAGGCGGCCCGGTGCTTCGCGGCGACATAGGAGCGGATGGTGTCGGGAAGCGGCCCCGCATGGCAGTCGGCGGAGATGAGGAGGATGCGGTCGTTCGCGGGCATCGGGGGACTCCCTTTTACGGATCTTTTGCGGATCTTTCGCGGGTCTTTCAAAGGATGGTCGATGGCGGCCGTGGCCAGCCGGGTCGCTCCGGCGTGTCCTGCGACCCTCGGGTTCTAGCGCGGGCGGGTTCGATCCGCTCGTCGCTGCAATGGGGTGCCGCAGCCAGGACTCCCCACGCGACCACGCGCCTACGGATCGAGCGCGGCGAGCTCCTCGATCCGTTCTTCGCCCAGTGGTTCGCTCCGCTTCACGCGCAGGCTCTCCCGCCATTCGCGCGCGAAATCCCGGTCGAGCCGGGCATTGACCCAGGCCGTCAGGCTCATCGCGACGAGCGCCCCGAGGCTGGCGAGCGCCATGTCGCTGTGGGAATCCCACTCGTCCCCCTGCGTGCCCAGATAGGCCATGCCAAGATCGCCACCGAGCACCACGGCCGCCCCCCACTCGATGAGCTCGTAGAGCATCGAGGTCGACATCGTGAGGTTGAGAGGCAGGAAATAACCCCAGAAGCCCCGGACATCGGCCACTCTCAGAAAGAGCTCGCGCACCGGATAGGCCAGCAACAAGCCGTAGCTGAAATGGACCAATCGATCGAAGTGGTTGCGCTCGAAGCCGAGCTTCTCGGACAGGGTCCAGCCGAAGATTGCCCGGCACCACGCGTCGTAGGGAACCTCGGCATAGGTATAGTGGGCGCCCACTTCGTGCACGCCGAGGAAGGCGAAGATCAGGAGCCAGGAGAGGCGGGACAGCGGTAGCCGGCGGTGTGCGAGTACGGCCAGGGCAAGAAATGCCAGCACCAAGAGATTCTCGAGCAGCCAGTCCGCGCGATAAAGCGGCGCGATCCCGAGCACGATGGCTTCCAGCACGAAGAGCCCGCAGAGGACCCTGAGCGTTGTCGTGTACGGGATGCGGGACAGCGCGCGCAGCACGGGCGCCACCGTAGCATCCCCGGAGAGAGGCATACTGAAGTCTCACCTGCTTCTGGCGAAGGCCGCGAAGCTCGCGCCTGGGCATCAAGACGCTCGTCAAGATCGTGTTGGCCCTCGGAGCCTACGCGCTCGCCTGGGGCGGCGTTCCTCTGCTATTTCTCGAGCGACGCGATCGCGAGCGACATGCAGATCGCCTCGCCTACTCGGGCTTCGTGCTCAATCCCGACGGCTCGGGCACCCTCGGCATGATCCTCCCGAGCGACACGATTCCGCTCTCCGGCGAGGGTTGCGGTGTCATCATCCGCTACGACGAAGCGGGCGTGACGATTCTTGCGTGAGGAGTCGACTCGTGAAGAAGATTTTCGTGTTGACCACAGCCGCTTTTCTGGCCCTGCTGGCAGCCTGCGCTGAGCAGACCGGACTGCCGGCAGCCATCCCCGCGAAGGCACTCCTCGAACCGGCGACCACGATCTACTTCGGTGGCGACATCCTCACGATGGATGGCGACGCGCCGGCCTACGCAGAGGCCGTTGCCGTGAGAGACGGATGGATC
>JANNQH010000448.1:0-2641 GCA_031400655.1 Deltaproteobacteria bacterium
CAGCGAGGCCGAGGCGCTCGGCGTCCGCTTCCTCAATCGTCACTACGTCGACGGCGTCGTGACCGAGCGCGTGCCGGGGGAGACCGGGACGCGGCGCGTGCGCGCCGTCGACGTGATCGAGGTCGACGGGTGTGATCCGGCAGACGACTCGGGGTCGCTGCGCGAGATCCTGACGAGTCACCGGATCCCGCGCGTGCAACGGCGCCGCGAGGTCCGGGTTTCCTGCGAGGTCCTGATCAACTGTCTCGGCGCCTGGTCGACCGTCTTTTCGGGCAAGCTCGGGATCCGCGACGTGACGGAGGCCGTCCGGCGCCAGATCTGCCTCGTCGGCTTCGATCGCAAGGCGCTGCCGCAGTCGGTCGATTTCGAAGCGCTCGGCATGATCGTCGATGCCAGCGATCTGTATTTTCATCCTGAAGCCGGCCACGTGCTCGCCGGCTACTCGATTCCCGAGGAAGCCCCCGGCTTCGACTTCGACTACGACGGACAGGAGTTCTTCGAGTCCTTCATCTGGCCGCGGCTGGCCCACCGCGCCTCCGCCTTCGAGCGCTGCGGACACGTGCGGGGCTGGTCGGGACTCTACGCCGTGACACCGGACTGCAGCGGGATCGCCGGTCCCGTCCCGGGCATCGCCAATCTCTTCGAAGCCCACTCGTTCACGGGGCGCGGTGTCATGCAGTCCTACGGTGTCGGCTGCGCGATGGCCGAGCGCATCACCACGGGCTACGCGAGCTGCTGCGACTTTTCGCTGCTGGGCCGCCAGCGCTTCGCGTCGCGGGACCACTGGCTCCCCGAGACGCTTCACATCTGAGGGGTACTAGCTCCGATCCGTTATGGGAGCGCGCGCCGCCGCCCGCCCCGCCCGGCGACCGAAGAACGTCCCGTCTCCCAGCGAGAGGCCGCTGCTGTAGCCCCCGACGGCGAGGCCCGCGGTCGAGCGTCCCGCGCCGTAGAGGCCCCGGATCGGGCGTAGCTCAGGGTCGAGGATGCGGCCGTCGACGTCGGTCGCGAGACCGCCGAGGGTGAATACCGCATAACGCGCGCTCTCGACGTTGCAGTCGATCGCCGCGAACGGGGCCTCGACGAGGGGCTGGAGATAGGGCTCTCGTTTTCCGAACAAGGGATCCTGGCCGTTGACCGCATAGCGGTTGAAGAGGTCGATCGTCGACTCGAGAGCCCCTTCCGGCAGTCCCAGCTCGCGGCCGAGCTCGGCCGGTGTCTCACCGACGGCGCAGACCTCGAAGCCGTACTCGGGCTTCACGAAGATGGCGTCGTCGACGACGAGCCAGCAGTGGCCGTCCTGGCGCAGCAGGGCGTAGTCGCCGAGCCGGCCGTAGTAGGCGTCCTCGTTGATGAAGCGCTGGCCCTTCGAGTTGACGAGTAGCCCCCGCTTCAGGTCCCAGGGCTGGGTCACAGGCAGCGAGACGGAGACCTTGTCGAGGTGGCGCGTGCCCGCGCCCGCCGCCATCCCGAGCCGGATTCCGGAGCCGTCGTCGCCGGCGGCGGCGACCCGCATCTGACACAGGCGCGCCTCGGGGCGATAGGCGTCGAGCATCTGGTCGTTCAGGATGAAGCCGCCGGTCGTGAGGACGACGCCGCCCCGAGCCCGGACGAAGCGCGATTTGCCGAAGGTCTCGAGGCGGGCACCGGTGATCGTGCCGTCGCGCTCCTGCACGAGCGCACTGCAGATCGTATTGAAGGACTGCACGGCGCCGGAATCGGCGACGGCCTTGCAGAGCGAGCTCATCACCTTGTGGCCCGCGGCGCCCGGGACGGCGGCGACGTGGCCCCTGGGCGCGGGCTTCGCGAGATCGCGGAAGGGGGCCACGTTCTCGGAGCCCGACCAGACGAGGCCATCGTCGGTCGGCGGCTCTCCGGACTGGCCGTAGTAGAAGGTGTGTTTGTAGGGGACGCCTTGCGCGACCAGCCAATCGAAATGCTCGACCGTGCCCTCGCAGTAGAGCTGGAGCTTGGCCTCGTCGCGGCCCGCGCCGACGGAAGCGCGCAGGTACTTGAACATCTCCTCGGGCGAGTCTTCGAAGCCGCAGGACTTCTGGAGCGCCGTGCCGCCGCCGAGGTACATCACGCCGCCCGACATCGCCGAGGTTCCGCCCCCGCCGCCCGCGCGCTCGACGACGAACGTCTTCGCCCCGGCCTCGACCGCGGAGAGTGTCGCTGCCGCGCCGGCACAACCGAGGCCGACGACGAGCACGTCGACGCTGTCGTCGAAGGTGGAGATGGATCCGGCATCGAGGATCTCAGTCAGCATGGAGACTCCGTCAGGGCGCGCTGCGCGGTTCGCGCGAACGCGGTCGGCCGCTCGGGCCGAAGGTCTTTCTGGCACTCGATCCGCCGCAGGGCGAAGCGGGTTGGATAGCGCGCCGCTCACGGCTCGGCTCAGAGGCGCTTCAGATGCGCTTCATAGCCGATAGCCGCCATCGACGCTGATCACCTGGCCCGTGATCGGCGCTCCCGCATCCGAGGCCAGCAGCACGACCATCGGCCCGAGCTCTTCGGGCGCCATGATCCGCCGCTGCGCGCTCTCCGCCTCGGCCCGCTTGCGGGCGGTCGCGGCGTCGACGCCCTGGGCCGCCCCGAGCTGCTCGAAGGAGACGAGGTCGGTCTGGGTCCAGCCGGGACA
>JANNQH010000449.1:0-2337 GCA_031400655.1 Deltaproteobacteria bacterium
GGGATCGAGCAATTCGAAGGCCATATGTTCCACACCAGCCGCTGGGACTACGCCTACACCGGCGGCGACACGACGGGTGGCCTCACACGCCTCGCCGACAAACGCGTCGGCGTGATCGGAACGGGCGCCACCGCGATCCAGTGCATCCCGCATCTCGGCGAGGGGTCACAGCAGCTCTACGTCTTCCAGCGCACGCCCTCCTCCGTCGACGCGCGCCGTAACACGCCCACCGATCCCGCCTGGTTCGCCTCCCAGCCTGAGGGCTGGCAGCGGGAACGGATCGTGAACTTCAGCACGACGCTCTCGGGTGGAAATCTCGAGCGCGACCTCGTGAACGACGGCTGGACCGACATCATGCGCAACCTCGCAGGTGTCATGGCCCGCCGCGACGGCTCGTCCCTCACGCCCGAGGAGATCGCGAGCGAGGTCGAGCTGGCCGACTTCCGGAAGATGGAGGAGCTCCGCGCCCGCGTGGATCAGATCGTGACGGCCCCCCGGACAGCCGAGGCGCTCAAGCCCTGGTACCGCCAGTTCTGCAAGCGGCCCTGCTTCCACGACGACTACCTCGCGACCTTCAACCGTGAGAACGTCACCCTCGTCGACACCGACGGCCGCGGGATCGAGGCGGTGACGAAGTCGGGCGTCGTCGTGGCGGGGCGAGAGTACGCGCTCGATTGCCTCGTCTTCGCGACCGGCTTCGAGGTCGGGACCGACTATTCACAGCGCGCCGCTTGCGAAATCCTCGGCCGAAGTGGCGTCTCCCTCAGCGAGCGATGGGCCCGCGGCGTTCGCACCTACCACGGCCTCTTCGCCCGCGACTTCCCGAACTGCGTCCTGCTCGGGGGCCTCCAGTCCGGACTGACCCCGAACTTCACGGAGCTCTACGACGAGCAGAGCCAGCACGTCGCGTACGTGCTAGGCCACGCGCTGCAAAAAGGCTTCACGCGGGTCGAGCCATCGGTCGAGGCCGAGGCGTCCTGGGTCAGCACGATCCAGGAGTCGAGCACGGGGCAAGCGGAGTTCGCCGCCAGCTGCACGCCCGGCTACTACAACAACGAAGGCCGGCCGACCGAGGGACCCGGCTGGTTCGGCGGGACCTTCGGCGGGGGACCGCAGGCCTACTTCGCGCTGCTGCGGCGCTGGCGCGAGCACGGCGATCTCGAGGGCCTCGAGCTGGCCTGACCGCGCAGGCGGCGGTTGGCGGGACAGGAAGGGAGCATCCGATGAAGGACTTTCGAGACAAGGTTGCCGTCATCACCGGCGGCGGCAGTGGGATCGGACTCGGGATCGCCCGCGCGCTCGCCGGAGAGGGCGCGCAGGTCGTGATCGCCGACCTCGACGAGGGCGCGGCGAAGCGCGCCGCCGACGAGCTTCGCGGCACCGGCGTTCGCAGCCTCGCGGTCGCGACGGACGTCCGCCGCAGCGAGTCCGTCGAAGCCCTTGCGGCCACCGTGAAGCAGGAAATGGGCGGCGTCGACCTGCTCTTCAACAACGCCGGCGTTTATCTCGGCGGCCCGATGCGGCGCGCGACGGAGGACGATTGGCGCTTCGTGCTCGACGTGAATCTCGACGGCGTCTTCCGCGTTGGCCAGGCCTTCACGAAGCTGCTGCTCGAGCAGGGTCGCGGCGGCTACATCGTGAACACGGCCTCGGTCGGCGGCTTTCTCTCCTACGGCGCGGGCGTCGCCTACACCGTCAGTAAATATGGAGTCGTCGCTTACAGCGAGGCCCTGCGCGTCGATCTCGAGTCGGAGGGGATCGGCGTGTCGACGCTGTGTCCCGGTCCGATCGATACGAATCTCCCGGCGTCGGACCGCATCCGCGGCGCGGCGGAGCGGGCCGGCGGCTTCTCGGAGGCGCTCTCACCGCTCACCCGCGGCGGCATGCAGCCCGACCAGGTCGGGCCGATCGTGCTCGCCGGCATCCGCAATGAGCTGCCCTACATCTTCACCCACGACGACCTGCGGGAGGCCTTCGCGAAGCGCTTCGAGACGGTGCTCGCGTGCTTCGATCGAATCGGGAAAACCTGAACGGGGGCGTTTGCATGAAGACCGACTTCGATGTGATCGTGATCGGCGCGGGCTTTGCCGGACTCTATGCGCTGTACCGGATGCGCGACGTGCTGGGACTCTCTGTGCGCGTGTTCGAAGCCGGTGATGGCGTCGGCGGGACCTGGTTCTGGAATCGCTATCCGGGCGCGCGCTGTGATTCCGAGAGCTACATCTACAGCTATTCGTTCTCGAAGGAGCTCGAGCAGGAGTGGGAGTGGTCGAGCAAGTATCCGGAGCAGCCGGAGATCCTGCGCTACCTGAACCACGTCGCCGATCGCTTCGACCT
>JANNQH010000450.1:0-4892 GCA_031400655.1 Deltaproteobacteria bacterium
GTCAGGATCGTGCTGCGAGGTGTCATGGCGGGCGCAGTTTACATGGCTGCTCGGGACCCGGCTGACACCCAGCTCAAAAGCTATTCGCGGCGCTCGATCGAGACCGGCCCGAAGCGGGCGAGCCAGGCGGCCGGCGAAATCCCGTCCACGCGATGGCGCGCCGCAGCGCGGGTGAGCGGCGGCTGATCGTTTCCGGTGCCCGTCGTTCGCTTTACTGCGGAGGTCGGCGTGGGCGACCCGGCTTGCGCGGCGACGCTCATCGAACCCCGGGCCTTCGCGGCAGCGACGGCGGTCCCTTCGTCGGTCGCGGCGACCGGGTTCGCAGCTTGCGTATGCGACGGGCGCTCAGCCTGCGACGGACTCTCGGCCGTGACCCGGCCAGCGCCGCACAGAATCGCCGCCGCAAGCAGCGCTGCGGCCATACGGGTCTGGGGGCCGGAGGGCGCCCGGTTGGTCGACCCGAGTCTCGTCTTAATGGATTGAAAACCACCCATGATGGGTCTGCGATCGGAGGGCCTCGGAGGTCGCTTGAGACAATCGGGTGGTAAAGCCCTCTTTCAGGATGGAAAGCGCAGAGCCGGCGCAGGACCTTCGCAGCCGGAGAGCGGGGCGCATGTGGGCCCGTCGGGGTCGGCGGGGCGAGGGTCGGCAGCGATCGGCGCGGTCGCGCTCGCCTGCTCGCCTCAGGCGTTCTCGAGCAGGTCGATCAGGTCGTCGCGGGTGAGGCGGGAGCTTCCGTCGGCGTCTTCGAGGGCGGCGTCGGCTAACGCGCGCTTGCGGGCGTGAAGGGCGAGGATGCCCTCTTCGACGGTGCCCCGGGCGATCAGGCGGTGGACGACGACGGGGCGCTCCTGGCCGATGCGGTGGGCACGGTCTGCGGCCTGGGCCTCGACGGCGGGGTTCCACCAGGGGTCGAGCAGGAAGACATGGTCGGCGGCCGTGAGGTTGAGGCCCGTCCCGCCGGCGCGCAGCGAGAGCAGCATGACGGGCGGTCCGTCCGCCGCCTGGAAGCCGTCGACGATGGCGCCGCGATCGCGGGTCGAGCCGTCGAGGCGGGTGAACGCGATCGCCCGCTCGCGCAGCCCGGGCTCGACCAGATCGAGCAGGCTCGTCCACTGCGAGAAGACGAGCGCCTTATGGCCGTCGGCCACCGCCTCTTCGAGCCGCGCGTACAGCGTCTCGAGCTTCGACGAAGACTCCGCCGCATTCTCCTGGCCCGGCACAAGTCGCGCATGACAGGCCGCCTGTCGCAGCCGCAGGAGCGCCTCGAGGGCCGCCATGACGCTCTCGCCGGCGCGCAGCCGCTCGACGATCTGGCGCACCGAGGCCGCCCGCACGCTGTCGTAGACCGCGCGCTCTTCGACCGAGAGGTCGCAGTCGAGCACGACCTCCGAGAGCGGCGGCAGATCCCGGGCCACGTCGGCTTTCAACCGGCGCAGCAGGAAGGGCTTGATGCGCTGGCGCAGGTGGGCCGCGATCTCGAAGTCGCCCTCGGCAATCGGTCGCGCATAACGATCCCGGAACTCGCTGCGGCCGCCGAGCAGGCCGCGGTTCAGGAAATGCATCTGGCTCCAGAGCTCTTCCAGGCGATTCTCGACCGGCGTCCCCGTCAGCGCGAAACGCGCCTTTGCGTCAAGGGCCATGGCGGCGCGGGCGACCTGGCTGTCGGGGTTCTTGATCATCTGCGCTTCGTCGAGCACGACGCAGTCCCAGGCGATACGCGCGAGAGCATCCGCGTCCTGGCGCAGGATTGCGTAGCTCGTGACGGTGACGAGGGCGTCGGGGTCGATGGTGCGGCCGGTGCCGTGGTAGAGCGAGACCGAAAGCGACGGCCGAAAGCGTTCGATCTCCCGCAGCCAGCCGTGGAGCACGCTCGTCGGCGCCACGACGAGCGTCCGCCCCTCGAGCGAGGCGAGCGCCTGCAGCGTCTTGCCGAGGCCCATGTCGTCGGCGAGCAGCGCGCCCAGTCCCGCCCGGCGCATGAACACGAGCCAGTCGATGCCCCGGCGTTGATAGGGCCGCAGCACGCTCGCGAGCTCGGGCGCGAGTGGGGCCTCGGGAATGCCCGCGAAATCCTCGACCAGGGGCCGCAGCCCTTCGAACGACGGCGGCGGCGGCAGGTCGAGGTCGTCGCAGAGCAGGGCGAGATCGGGCAGCGCATGGCGCGCGACGCGGCCCGACGCATCCCGCGCACCGAGCAGATCCGCGACGCGCTGCCCGTGCTGTGCGAGCCAGTCGGCGGGTAGCTCCGCGAAGCCGCCGCCGACGAGTGAGACGACCGACTCGCCCCGGGTCCACGCCCGCAATACGTCGAGCGGCGAGGCCCCGCGCCGGCCCGCGCCGGCGGTCCGGCCGGGCGCTTCGGCGCCGCCGCCTCCTGCACCGTCGAGCGAGAAATCGAGCTCGAGGCGGTCGTCGTCGATGCGGATCCGCGGCGCGAGCGAGCCGCGCATCTCGAAGTCGCGATGTGCATTGCCGGTCAGCGCATAGGCACCGCCCGCCGCCGCGGCCTCGAGCCGCGCCGCGAAGCCGATTGCCTCGCTCGCCGGCAAGCGCGCCGGAATGTCGACGCGCAGTCCGAGATCGCTGCGCAGCTTTTCGCCGAGCTCGCTCTCGGCGCGCTCGCTGCGGATCGGCACGCTGCCGTTTCCGAGCGCGAAGAGCCGACCGGCCTCGATCCGCGCGACGGGCGGATCGCCGTAGACGAGCCGCGGGTGGACCATGAGGTCGTCGCCCTCGCGCGTCAGCGCGATTTGCATGCGCGGCTTCTCGCCGCGCCGGGTCGTGGGCAGTCGCGTCGTCTCGACCGAGACCGGGATCCGGCCTTCGAGACCCGGGATCACCTCGGTCACCAGCAGCGCGAGATCGCCGTCACTGAAGAAGCGGCCGCGGGGGAGATCGGCGAGCTCGCGCCCGTTCAGCCGATTCTCCGCGACGGGATGGAGTGCACCTCCGGCGAGCGCCACGCCATTGCGGAACACGCGTTCGATGCGCCGGTCCTGCTCGACGAACAGGCGCGCACCGCCCGGCGCGTCGACGACCCGGGCGACGAGTCCGAGGGGCTCGCTCTCGACCACGATCGGCTGGCCCTCGAGAAAGACGGCGCCGGTCTGCGCGAGGCGCACGAGCAGCGAGGTCAGGGCGGGGGTCGAGGTCGCGTCGGCCGGGCGCGAGGCGAGCGTCTTCTCGATCGCGAGATCGGCGGCGGTGGTCACGAACTCGGGGCCGCTCTTGTGGCCGGCGGCGAGGGCGGTGAGCCGGGTCGCGAGAGGCGTGCGGCGGCCTTCGAATTCGACGGCGCGCTCGAGCACGAGGGAGCCGCCCTGATCCCGGAGCAGGTAGACGAGGCGGCCCATGCGCTCGCCCTTCGCCGGCAGCGCTTCACCGCTCTTCTGCTCGCGCCGCAGCGCGATCACGGACGCCGCGACGTGCTCGCAGGGATCTTCGGCGGAGGCGCAGCTGCATTCCCAGGCCTTGTCGTCGAGATGCAGCGTCACCAGCGGCGCGACGCGGCCCGCCTTTGTGACGACGCGCAACACGATCTCGTGTGGGTCCCGCGACTCGATCTGGACGTTCTCGCCGCGGGCGAGCTCGACGCCCCGGGACCAGACGGCCCGGTCGCAGTCCTCTTGTACGGCCTCGAAGATCGACGACTGGGATTGCATGGCTTCAGATCGCCGGGCTCGATTGGCCCGTCTGCCAGGCGTGAAGCTCCGCCTCGAGAGCGGCCCGCTCGTTGCGCTCCGGGTGGTCGGCGACGATCCGCGCAAGGTGGGCGAGGGCACCGCCGACATGTCGCCCGGGACCCGAGCCGAGCAGTCGCATCACGTCGCCGCCGTCGAGGGCGAGGGCGCGCAGGCTGTGGCTCTCGCTCGCCTGGTCCCGCACGCGGGCGATGGCGGTCTCGATCCGCGTGAGGCGCTCGCCCTGGAGCTGGCTCTCGCTGCCGCTGCGCTCGCTCGCGAGCTCGGCCCGGCGCCATGCGACCAGACCGTCGAGCTCCTCGTCCGTGAGGCGTCCCATCGCGCGTCGGATCTGGGCATCGCGCGCACCCTCGATCGTGCGGTCGAGGGGATGGGCCTCCTGGACACGGCTGATGCGCCGGGCGAGGGCCTGCGGCATGCGCAGGCGTGCGAGCGCGCGGGCGGTCGAGCCGCCGCGCAGAAACACCGCCCAGCGAACGGAGTGGACAGGCTCGAGCGCTTCGACACGGGCCTCGGCGGCGGCCTCGAGGCCGGGCAGAACGGCCGGGCTCGCGCCGGTCTCGCGCAGGAAGCCGAGGGCGCGGGCCGGGAAGGGGCTCGCGAGAATCCGCTCGAGCACGCGCCGTGCGGGCGCACCTTCGGGCAAGCGATCGACGACGTCGGGCAGCGCTTCGCGGGCGGCCTGCACGAGCTCGGGCTGCGGCTCGAGGGCGTACTCGGCGATCAGCTGGGCCGCGATCCAGAAGCGCCGCGGTGCTAGGCGAAAGGGATTGGGACGATTGGCGAGCAGTCCGAACTGGCGCTTCGCGAGCCGCTCGCGCACGTCGCCCGGATCGCACCAGCGCCCATCGGCCGGGCGAAGCGCGAGCGCGAGCGGTGCGAGGCCAAAGCTCTCGAGCGCCGACTCGATGCGGAGCTCACCGACCGGGATCAGGTCGACCGGGCCGGCGGCCGTCGCCTGGGTGAGACGCCGAGCCGAGTCGGCGGTGACGACCGCGGTCGGGAGCGCTGCCAGGACCCGACTGGGCTCGGCGAGGCACACCAACGCCCGGCTCGGCGCCCGCTCGCGCTGCGTCCCGAGCCACATGTCGAGCAGCGCCTCGCCCTGCACATAGGCGGCAATGCCCGCGCATTCGAGGCGCTCGCACAGCTCCAGCACGGGCTTCGGCCCGCTTCGGACCCGGTCGG
>JANNQH010000451.1:0-6915 GCA_031400655.1 Deltaproteobacteria bacterium
TCATGAAGCAGCTGGCGAATGCGTATTCGGTCGCCTGGAAGAACGAAGCACGGAAATGACCCTTCGCGAGCTCCGATACGACCCGTACGACTTCGAGATCGACGCAAATCCGCATCCCGTCTGGAAGCGACTCCGCGACGAGGCACCGCTCTACCGAAACGACGAATACGAATTCTGGGCGCTCAGCCGCTACGAAGACGTGGCCGCGGGTCTGCTGGATTGGGAGAGCTTCAGCTCCGCCCGCGGCAGCGTCCTCGAGATCATCCGGGCGGGCATCCGGGTTCCGCCGGGGATGATCCTCTTCGAGGATCCTCCCCTGCACGATGCCCACCGAGCGATTCTCGCCCGGCTCTTCACGCCGCGACGAATCGCCGCGCTCGAGCCCCAGATCCGCGCCTACTGTGCGCAGACCCTCGACCCACTCGTCGGCACGAATCGGATCGACTTCATCGCCGACCTCGGAGCGCAGATGCCGATGCGGGTGATCGGCATGCTGCTCGGGATCCCCGAAGACGACCAGGAGGAGCTCCGGGACCAGATCGACGCCGGCCTGAGCCTCGACAAGGGCAGCAAATCGTCCTCGGCGCTCGAGGGCGGCTTGGTCTTCCCCAACGCTCGCTTCGCCGAGTACATCGAGTGGCGAAGAAAGAATCCTTCGGATGACCTGATGACCGAGCTGCTGCAGGCGCGCTTCAGCGACGACGAAGGCGTCGAGAGGAGCCTCCGGGACGAAGAGCTTCTCGGCTACATCGGTCTGCTCGCCGGGGCGGGCAACGAGACGACCACCCGGCTGATCGGCTGGAGCGGGTACCTGCTGGATCGCTTCCCCGAACAGCGGCGCCTGGTTGCCGAGGATCGCAGTCTCGTCCCGAGCGCGATCGAGGAGACCCTCCGTTACGAAGCTCCATCGCCCGTGCAAGCACGCTACGTCATGCGCGATGTCGAGCTCTACGGTACGAAGGTCGCCAAAGGCTCGACGCTGCTGCTCCTGAACGGTGCGGCGAACCGCGACGAGCGGGAGTTCGAGGATCCGGACGCCCTGGTCGTCACTCGAAAACGCAATCGCCACCTGAGCTTCGGACTGGGGGGCCACTTCTGTCTCGGAGCGAGCCTGGCACGCCTCGAAGGCTGCGTCGCGCTCGATGAGGTGCTCGCGCGATGGCCCGAGTGGGAGGTCGACCATCAAGCCGCGCAGATGGCCCGAACTTCGACCGTGCGCGGCTGGAAGAGCCTGCCCGCCCGCGTCTAAATCGGTCGGGTCCGGGTCGGACCCCGACCCAAGGAGGATCCATGGGCAAGCCCTTCGAAGGCATCCGGGTACTCGAGGTCGCTGCCTGGACGTTCGTACCCGCCGCCGGTGCGGTCATGGCGGACCTCGGCGCGGACGTCATCAAGGTCGAGCCGCCCGGCGGCGACCCCCAGCGCGGCCTGCAGAACATGCTGAACTTCGACACGCACGGCCCGAATCCATTCAACGAGGTACCCAACCGCGGAAAGCGAAGCATCGTGCTCGACCTCAAATCCGAGGCGGGGCGTGAGGCGCTGCTCTCGATCGCCAAGACCTCGGATGTATTCCTCACGAGCTATCTCGCAGATCAACGCCGGAAGCTCCAGCTCGACGTCGACGACATCCAGGCGGTGAATCCCCGGATCATCTACGTGCGAGGCTCCGGCTGGGGGAGCGAAGGTCCCATGCTGAACACGGGCGGCTACGACGTCGCGGCGGGCTGGGCGACTTCGGGAATGGCCCATCACGTCACCACGGAAACAGGACCGGCCGGCCAGCCGCCGGCTTTCTTCGACCTGATCGGCGGCAACGCGATCGCGGGTGCGATCGCGATGGCGCTGCTGCAGCGGGAGCGAACGGGGCGCGCCGAGACCGTCGACGTCTCGCTCATGAACGTGGGCATGTGGACGATGTCGCCGGGCATCGTGAGCGCGCCGTACGTCGATCAATTCATGAAGGGAGAACGCAGCTCGGCCGGCAACCCGGCCACCAACCACTACCGCACGCGCGATGGCCGCTGGATCTACCTCGTCCTGCTGCAGAGCGATCGCTTCTGGGCCGAGCTCTGCGGAATCCTCGAACGAAAGGACATGATCGACGATCCCCGTTTCGTCGATGCCGCGGCGCGCTTCGAGAATCGTGTCGAATGCATCCGCGCGCTCGATGAGACGTTCGCGCGCAGGACGTTCGACGACTGGTGCGAGCGTCTCGCGAAGCTCTCCGGCGTATGGGCACCCGCCATCACTCTCAAAGAGTTGCACGACCACGTGCAGGTCGAGCCGAACGGCTGTCTGCCGAAAGTCACGGGACACGACGGGCTCGAATTCAAGCTGGTCGCGCCGCCGATGCGATTCGGAGGTGAATCGACGACACCGGCAGGCCCCGCGCCGGAGCTGGGTCAGCACAGCGAGGAGATCCTGCTCGATGTCGGGCTCGAGTGGAGCGACATCACGCGGATCCGCGAAGCGGGCGGGCTCGGCTGATGAGACCGCTTCCCGAGCTGACCCCGGAGAACGAGTTCTTCTGGACGAGCGGATCGGCCGGCGTGCTCCGCATGCAGCGCTGCGACGATTGCAGCCAGCTCAACCATCCGCCCCAACCCGCCTGCCGCCGGTGCGGGGGCCCGCTCTCGGTCGACACTCTCTCGGGTCGCGGCACGGTCGTCGGCTGCTCCGTCAATCATCAGCAATGGCTGCCCGACCTAGCACCTCCGTACGTCATCGCACTCGTCGCCCTGGACGAGGACCCGCTCGTCCGACTCACCACGCAAGTCGTCGACTGCGATCCCGACGTCGTCCGAATCGGTCAACGGGTCGCAGTCCGATTCGAGCAGCACGACGACGTGTGGCTTCCCGTCTTTGCTCCGACCGGGGAAGCGGACGATTCGCGAACGGCCTGGCCTGAACCGGCGATCCCGGGCCCGCCGGCGAGGGTGTCTTCGTCGAAGTTCGAGTCGCGCGTCGCGTTGACCGGGATCGGGATGTCCCAGGTCGGGCGACGCCTCGGGCTTGACCCGCTCTCTCTCACGGTCGACGCCTGCCGCGCCGCCGTCAAGGACGCCGGACTCGAGCTGACCGACATCGATGGTCTCGCGACCTACCCCGGCGGAGGAATGGCCACGAGCGGCATGTCCGAGGGTGGCATACCGGCGGTTGCCGAGGCGCTCTCGCTCTCGCCCACGTGGTTCGCGGGCGGAAGCGAAACGCCCGGCCAGGGCGGCTCGATCGTGAACGCAATGCTCGCGGTCGCGGCCGGGTTGTGTCGACACGTGCTCTGTTTCCGAACGGTCTGGGAGACGACGCACGCGATGCGCGCCAAGCGAGTGTCGGCGGCCGGCATCGCGGCTTCCCGTCGCGTCTCCGGCGAGATGCAGTGGCGCCTCCCGTACGGCGCGATGTCCGCAGCCGTCTGGATCGGTCTGCAGGCCAGCCACCATATGAACCGGTTCGGGCTGACGCGGGAGCAGCTCGGCTGGATTCCCATCACGGCTCGCAAGCATGCGGGGCTGAATCCGAATGCGATCTATCGGGATCCGATCGACCTCGCCGCCTATCTGGATGCACGGATGGTGACGACGCCCTTCGGTCTCTACGACTGTGACGTCCCCTGCGACGGCGCGATCGCCGTCATCGTCTCGGCTGTCGAGACCGCGAACGATCGCCCCCATCCGCCCGTTCTCGTCGAGGCCGTGGGAACCCATCTCGCAGAGCGCTTTTCATGGGATCAGGGCACGTTGCTGCACGAGCCGCTCGTCCGGGGGCCGGCGGCACACATGTGGTCCCGAACGGAGTTGCGGCCCCGGGACGTCGACGTCGCCTGCCTCTACGACGGGTTCAGCTTCAACTGCCTCTCTTGGATCGAGGCGCTCGGCTTCTGCGAAGTGGGCGGAGGGGGCGACTTCGTCGACGGCGGAACCCGCATTCAGGCGGGCGGCGATTTCGTCCTCAATCCACACGGCGGTCAGCTCTCCGCAGGGCGGCTCCACGGCTACGGATTCTTCCACGAGGCGATCCTGCAGCTTCGGGGTCAAGCCGGGGCACGCCAGGTCGAAGACGCCTCGACAGCCGTCGTCACGACCGGCGGCGGCCATCCCGGTGGCGCGGTGTTGCTCGTCAGGGGCTGAGATGGGTGCGGCATGGACGGCCGCATGACTAGCGTTCTCCTGCAAAGAGCTGGCGAGTGCTGCCGCCGTCGACGAGCAGATCCGTTCCGGATACGAAGCTCGCGTCTTCGGAACACAGGAAAGCCACCGCCGCGGCGACCTCGTCGGCGCGCCCCATGCGACCGAGCGGTGTCGCTTCGACGATGGATTTCATCATCGGCTGCTTCGCGAATTCCTGGCGTCCCATGTCCGTATCGATGATCCCCGGCGAAATGGAGACGACCCGTGCACCGACCCGTCCCCAGGCGACTGCCTCCCGCTCGGCGATGCGGAGCACACCGAACTTCGATCCGCCGTAAGCGCCCGCGGATGTCTCGAGCCCGGGGTCGAGCGCGCGCACCCGGCCCAGAAAGTCGGACGCCAGGGGATCGTCGACGAGCGCCCGAAGTCCCTTCGGTCCGGCATCGCGGACAAAGTGACCCGCTTGCGAGGCGACGAGAACGGCGACGCTGCCGGCGGCGGCGAGCGGTCGAAACGCCTCCATCAGGCGGGCCGTCGCGACCAGGTTCACGTCCCAGATCCGTTGTCCGTTCGCCATCGTCGGCGAGAGACCCGCAGTATGAACCAAGGCTCCGAGCGTTCCCTCGGCTGCCACGAGAGCGGCGAGCTCGCTTGCCGCCGCGGGCACGCTGAGGTCGAGTCGGTGGCCGGCCGCAGCAACACCCTCCTCGGCCAGCATCGCGACGGCCGCCGCAAGCCGAGCGCCGTCGATCTCCGTGAGGACCAGGCTGTATTTCGCCGCGAGTCGGCGCGCACACGCGAGTCCAATGGCGCCCCCTCCCCCCGTGATCACTGCCAGCCGCTTCGCCATGCTTCGTGCCTTCCTGGAGCGCCCCGCTTCTGGACGCTCGCCGTGTCTTCGCGAGGCTCGGTCGGGTGAGTCCACCCGCTTCCGAGCGAGCCGCGATGATCTGCCTGACAGCCCGTAGTATGCTCGACCACCATGACATTGCAGCCCGCCGATTCGCTCCCCGATAGTCTTTGGGGACTCGTCGAATACGCTGCCGCCCGCTGGCCCGATGCGCCGATGCTGGTGAGCCGGCAGGGCGATCGCTGCTCGTTCGGCGAGTACCGCGAACGGGCCGAAGTGATGGCGGCGGGTCTCTCCGAGTACGGCGTCGGCGAAGGAGACGTCGTCTCCTGGATCCTCCCGACCTGGGTCGACACCGTGGTCCTCGCCGCTGCGCTATCCCGGCTCGGCGCAGTTCAGAACCCGATCATCGCCATCTACCGAGACCGCGAGGTCAGCTTCTGCTGCCGCCAGACCGGAGCCCGGTTTCTCGTGACGCCCGGCGTGTTCGCCGGGTTCGACTTCGGCGCGATGGGCGCTCGCATAGCGGCCCAGCAGGACGGCCTCATGCATCTCGTCGTGGCGCCCAGGGCATTCCCGTCGGGCGATCCTTCGACACTCGGCGCGCCGAAGCCGGGGACCCACGACGAAGAGCGATGGCTGCTCTACACCTCCGGCACCACGTCGGACCCGAAAGGCGCCCGCCACACCGACCAGACTGTGGGCGCGTTCGCCTCGGCTCTCGCCCTGCGCCTCGACCTGCTGCCGGGCGACCGTTATGCACTCGTCTTCCCCTTTCCCCACGTCGGCGGCATAGGTCTCGCCTTCGCCGCGCTCCAGTCGGGATGCACTCACCTGCTCGACGAGACGGTCGACCCGGTCGCGACAGTGCGCTTTCTCTCCGAACAGAGTTGCACTCATGCCGGCACCGGCGTGCCCTTCTATCGGATGTACCTCGCGGCCCAGGCATGCCAAGAGGAGCCGCTCTTCCCCGAGCTCAAGGTCTGCCCCGGCGGCGGAGCGCCGAGTCCACCTTCGATCCACCACCGCCTGGTCGCAGAGCTCGGAGGCGTAGGCGTCGCATCCGGCTGGGGACTCACCGAGGCGCCGGTGCTGACCAACGGCGATATTCACGACCCCGACGAAAAGCTCGCCACCACGGTGGGCAGAGCCATGCCGGGCGTCGAGCTGATCACCGTGGCGCCGGACGGAAGCCGATGTCCGCCGGGCGTCGAGGGCGAGCTGCGGGCGAAGGGACCCCAGGTGATGCTCGGCTATGTCGACGCGTCGCTCGACGCGGAGGCGTTCGACGAGCACGACTACTATCGAACGGGCGACCTCGGCGTCATCGACGAGGACGGCTACGTGGTGATCACCGGCCGGCTGAAGGACGTGATCATCCGCAATGGTGAGAACGTGTCGGCCAAGGAGGTGGAGGATCTCCTTTTCACCCATCCAGACGTGGCTGATGCCGCTGCGATCGGTGTCCCCGACGAGCGCACGGGCGAGCGAGTGTGCGCGTTGGTGGTGCCGGTCGAAGGGGCCGAGCCCACCCTCGCCGCGATCGTCGCCCATCTGAAGGCGGCGGGGCTCCGCAATCAGGCCCTGCCTGAACGACTCGAGCTACTCGACGTCCTGCCCCGAAACCCGGCGGGCAAGGTCCTCAAGCGCCAGCTCCAGGACCGCTATCGCTGAGCATCGCGCCGCGATTGCGACGCGGACGGGCTGGCGGCGGTCGATTGCGGTCGCTCCGAAATTCAGGTAAATGAAATATGATATTTGATCCTACTGCGCTCCCGGCGATGCGAGAGGACACCCCGTGAACAAGCCCCTGCCCTACCCCGTCTACGACGCAGACAACCATCTCTATGAGTCCCAGGAGGCGATGACCGCCCACCTGCCGCGCAAATGGCGCAAGGAATTCCAGTACGTGGAGGTGAATGGTCGGACGAAGCT
>JANNQH010000452.1:0-10619 GCA_031400655.1 Deltaproteobacteria bacterium
GTGACCTGCGACGTCGAGGGAGATGGGCTCGAATCGGAAGCGCCCATCCGGGGTGAGGGGCACCTGCTGGCGGGCATGCAGGTCGGGCGATTCGCGGTGGATCAGGACGAGGGTCACGCCCGCATCGGCGCCGCCGCCGGAGACCGAGCCGGTCACTTCGGGCAGCACGGGCACGGGCCGCCCAGGCAGAGTGCAGGCCAGGAAGAGGATCGCCGTCAGCTCGAGCGATGCGAGCATGCCCCTGCGAGCGCTCGTCGCGTTGCGATGTTTGGAGAACGGAAGATCCATGCTGTCGCCCGGAATAGCCGAAGCGTGTGCGGCGCGCGAGCGGGGACAGCGTGGTCTGCTCCCGATCTGATGCGCGCCCGGCGCTCAGTTGATCCACCGAGCAGCTTCCGGGGTTTGCCTCGAATAGTTCGACTCGGATCCGCTCGCGGTCCCTGTGCGTGGAAGCGTCTGCGGCGATCTGCCTGGGAGGGCCTGAGGGCCATCGAGTCGGACCGGCGATCGTCCGATCGGAGATGCGCGGAGCGAGCACGCGGAGTGCGGGACGTTGAGCCGCAGCACGGGGAGTCCAGCCGATGTGTCGATTCACGCTCTACATGGGGGAGCCGATCAAGCTCTCCTCGCTCCTGATGGAGCCCGAGCACTCGCTGATCCGCCAGAGCACCCACAGCCGCGAGCGCGAAGAGCCGCTCAACGGCGACGGCTTCGGCGTCGGCTGGTATGCGGCGGACCCGCGCCTCGAGCCCGCGGTCTTCCGCTCGATCACCCCCGCCTGGAACAACCGCAATCTCGTCAACCTGACCCGCGTGGTCTCGAGCGGCTGCATCCTGGCCCACGTGCGGGCGGCGACCGACGCGAGTGGCGTCAACGAGGCCAACTGCCATCCGTTCCGCTTCCGTTCCCATCTCTTCATGCACAACGGCGACGTCGGGAATTTCCGGACGGTGCGTCGCCACCTGCTGGCGTCGGTCCGCGACGAGGCTTTCGACAACGTCTACGGCAGCACCGACAGCGAGCACGTTTTCGCCCTCGTGATCGACGAGATGCTGCGTGCGCCGACCTGGGTCGAGCCGAGCGAGCGCATGGCGGGAGCACTGCAATCGGCGATCCGAAGGGTCGTCGAGATGGTCGAGAAGCACGGGCAGGACGAGCCCTCGTACCTCAACTGCGCGTTCTCGGACGGCCACAACGCCGTGGTGTCGCGCTTCTCGAACGATCCGAAAGAGGCCCCCGAATCGCTCTACTACTACTCGGGCGCGATCTACCCGTCGCTCGATGGCCGGGTGGCGCGCTCGCTGATCGTGAGCTCGGAGCGACTGACGCAGGACGCGGCCTGGCGGGAGATTCCGCCGAATCACATGGTGATCGTGCGCGAGGGTCGGGAGCCCGAGCTTGCGGTGATCAGCGTCGCGAGGCCCGCGGTCGACGGCTAGCCTCGAAAGCTCGCGAGGCGGGAGGAGCGTGTCTCCTGCCGCCCCCCGCAGCGATCGGACGGGCAGCCGCGCGGCCGCCTTCTTTGGGCCGTTTTTGGATCCCCGCTGACAATTCCCGGAAAAGCCGTCTATAAAGAGGCTGAGTCAATCTTCGGGTGCCCACCATGATCCGGCGCGCGGGGCCGAACGACATCCATGCGCTCGTTCAGCTCGAAAGCTCCTCTCTCTCTGCCGACCCACTGACGCGCGAGCAGTTCCGTCATTTCCTGACGCGTGCGCACGCCGTCACCCTGATCGAAGAGATCCCGGGCGGTCCCTCGCGAGGCTATGCGACGCTGCTCTTCCACCGCGGCTCCCGCTTTGCGCGCCTCTACTCGATCGCCGTCGATCAAAGAGAGCAGCGCAAGGGCATCGCGCGCCACCTGCTGATCGCTTCCGAGGAAGAGGCCGCGCGCTCACGCTGCACCCGG
Organism: Deltaproteobacteria bacterium; assembly: GCA_031400655.1. Classification (GTDB taxonomy): domain Bacteria; phylum Myxococcota_A; class UBA9160; order UBA9160; family UBA4427; genus UBA4427. The sequence continues at coordinate 1,910 of JANNQH010000452.1, forward strand.
ATCCGGCTCGAGGTGCGCTGCGACAATTTTCCGGCCCGCTCGCTCTACAAGAGTGTCGGCTACGAGCCCTTCGGCATCTACCCGCGTTACTACCTCGATGGCGAGGATGCGATCCGGATGCAGCGGGGCCTGCATGCGGCGCAGGCGGTAGTGGCAACTCAATGACCGCGCTGAACGAGCTCGCCCTTGGCCGACCCGGTGGCAATCGGGGTTGCTATCGTGCGTCGCCGTGACTGACCCCCTGCGCGCGAACGAAGATTCGATGGGCGCCTCGCGAGCGCTCGACGCGACCGATTCCCGGGCGGGAATCGACTACGCGCTCCGAACGATTCAACAGAGTCAGGTCCAATTCAGCTTGATGGCCGACACCAAGGCCAGCATCATGCTGACCGTGTGCTCGATCGTCATCAGCGCCTCGCTGACCCAGGTCGACCGCGCCGAATGGCGGCTTCCGCTCATCGTGCTGGACGTGTTCACCCTGATCTCGCTCGTTGCGGCGCTCGTCTGCGTGCTGCCGTCGACACGGCGACCGCCGATGAAGGAGGGGGCTGTCGACGTCGCCTCGCCGGTCTTCAATCCCTTTTTCTTCATGCATTTTCGGCATCTCACCCGCGCTGAATTCGAGCACGAGTTCTGGTCGCGCGTCGCCCGGCCGAACGATCTCTACCATGTGATTCTCGGCGATATCTACGCGGCAGGCTGTGTGATCGCGCAGGAAAAGTACCGCTACCTGCGTTTCTGCTACCTCTCGTTCATGACAGGGCTACTCGCCGCGCTCGCCGCCCTGGTCTTGCAGCTCACATCCAGCCATCCCTGATCCGCCGACGGACTGCCCGCGTCATTCGAAGGAGCCCACACCATGACCGAATCCCGATCCGACCGCCTGATTCGCGGAGGGACCGTCGTCGACGGCACGGGCGCAACCGCCTATCACGCCGACGTCCGCGTGCGAAACGGCGTGATCAGCGAGCTCGCGCCCGCCCTCGAGCCGCTGCCCGGCGAGCTCGTCCACGACGCCCGCGGCTGTCATGTCGCGCCCGGCTTCATCGAGAGCCATACCCATTTCGAGGGCACCATGTGGTGGCAGCCGGATCTCGATCCGCTCCCGGGCTACGGCGTGACGACGGTCGTCATGGGCAATTGCGGCTTCGCCCTGGCGCCGCTGCCGAAGGACCCGGCCGCCCGCGCCGAGGTCGTGAAGATCTTCTCCTTCTTCGAGGACATTCCGGAGCGGCCCTTCTTCGAGAATCTGCCCTGGGATTGGACGAGCTGGTCCGAGTACAAGGCCTCGCTCACCCGGCGCGTCTCGGTCCCGACCCACTACGCCAGCTTCGTCGGCCACATCGCGATCCGGCTGGCGGCGATGGGCATGGACGCGTGGCAGCGGGCGGCGACGCCAGAGGAGCTCGCGCAGATGTGCCGCGACCTCGAGGACGCGCTCTCGGCGGGCGCGCTCGGCCTGTCGACGAATCTGATGGATCACGACGGCGCCGATCGGCCCATTCCCTCCCTGCTCGCGGCGGACGACGAGCTCCGGGTCCTCTTCGAGGTCCTGGCGCGCCACCCTGGAGCGACGCTCCAGGTCGTGATCGACACGGTCATGCGGATGACCGCGGTCGAGGCGCTCGCGCGGGTCGAGCGGCTGATCGGGGCGCTTCCGATCCGCTTGCAGTGGGCGGGGCTGCCGACGCTGCGCTGGCAGAAGGAGCACGGCATCCAGAAGCCCCTGCTCGAGATGCACGAGCGTTATGCGCGTGAGGGGCGGGATTTCTGGACGGGCTATGCGCACGTGCCGGTGACGACGGTCGTCTCCTTCGATCGGTCGCTGCTGTTCGCCCAGTCGAACGAGTACGTCTGGCACGAAGTCGTCACCGCGGTCGGAGCCGACGCCAAATGCGCGCTCCTGCGCGATTCCGCGTGGCGGGCCCGGGCTCGGCACTCGTGGGACGTGCTCGCCCTGCCGACCTGTCCGTTCCGCCGACCGCGCCCGATGCTGCTCGACCATTCGGCGAACGGCGCAGGACCGATCGGCGTGTATCTCGGAGACTTCGCCGACTCCCAGGGGCTGCATCCCTCGGACGCCCTGGCGGAGTGGCTGCTCGCGAACGGTGTCGACTCGACCGTCACGGCCCCCGATTGGGATCGGGACGATGCGATGGTGTCGCGCCTGCTGAAGGATCCCTACTCGGTCGGCAACATCAGCGACGCCGGAGCCCACGGGCAGATGTTCTGCGGCGCCGGTGACAACATCGTGCTCTTTACCGAGTTCGTGCGCGAGCGCGGCGAGCTCACCGTCGAGGAAGCCGTCCACATCCAGACCGGCAAGCTCGCCCGCTTCTTCGGATTCGGCGACCGCGGCGAGATCGCGATCGGCAAACGCGCTGATCTCACGGTCTTCCATCTCGCGGAGCTCGAGCGCCGTCCGAAGCGCAAGGTCCAGGACGTCCCCGACGGCAAGGGCGACACGACCTGGCGCTGGACCCGGGACGCTGCCCCGGTCCGGCTCACCCTGGTCGATGGCGTGGCCACCTTCGAGGCGGGTCGGGCCACGGGCGCGCGCCCCGGGACCATGCTCGCTCCGGTGGCGGTCGTCTGATCCCGAAAAATTGTTGACGATTGTCATTTTTTGATTGCCATCCGGGACGGGACAGCTCTATCGTCGGCCGTCCACAGCCCGATTCCCCGCCGCAACCGAGCCGGGGCAGGGCGTTCTTCAGGGGCGAGCCAGACATGTCCACGCAGAAGGTCATGATCATCAGTGCAGATTGTCACGCGGGTGCCCTGCCCGCGACCTACAACGAGTACCTCCCGCGCCAGTATCGGGATTCGGCGAATGCCTGGTGGCTCGCCCACGCGCGCGAGATGATGTCCCGGGCCGGGACCTTCTTCGATCAGGAAGCAGTCGAGGCCTACGCCGCGAAGGCGGGCGAGGGCGGGCAGCGCATGCAGGCGATGTCCAATCCGGACGTGCGGCTCTCGGACGACCAGATCATGCAGATGCTCTGCGACGAGCAGAGTCCGTTCGCTCCGCGGCGGGGCGAGTTCGATCCGGCGGTGCGCGTGCAAGAGCTCGACGGCGACGGGGTCGCGGGCGAGATCATCTTTCCGCAGATGGCGCCCTTCGGCGCGGGCTTGATGCAGTATCGCTATGCGGTGTCGCCGGAAGAGAATCTCGCCGGTTGTCAGGCCTACAACCGCTGGCTTGCGGATCTCTGTAATACGAATCCGACGCGCCATGCGGGCGTGGCGGTGATCAACGTCGACGACATCGAGACGACGGTCAAGGAAGTGCGCGCGGCGCGGGAAATGGGGCTCTGGGGGGGCGTATTGCTTCCGACCAGCACGGGCACGCATCCCTTCTATCACCACCCGCGCTACGAGCCGCTCTGGGCCGTGCTCGAAGAGCTCGAAATGCCGCTCCAGTCCCACTCGGGCTGGTCGCCGGACTACGGCGACGTCGCGTGTGCGACGGCGATGTTCATCAGCGAAGTGGACATGTGGGCCCAGCGCCCGTTCACGGCGCTGCTCTGGGCAGGGGTCTTCGAACGCCATCCGAACCTCAAGTACGTCTTCACGGAAACCGGCTGCGGCTGGATCAGCGAGAAGCTGCGGGTGCTCGAGTTCAAGGCCAGCGACCCGATCTTCAAGCATTTTACGAAGAACCTCTCCCTTGGTCCGACGGAGTACTTCGAGCGGCAGTGCTACATCGGCGCCTCGTTCATGCCGCGCCACGAGGCCCATTTCCGCCATCAGCTGGGCCCCGAGAAGTTCCTCTGGGGCTCCGACTATCCCCATCTCGAGGGCACCTGGCCAAATACCATGAAGGCCCTCAACAAGACCTTCTTCGATTTCGAGGAGAGCGAGATTCGCGCGATCCTCGGCGAGAACGCGGCCCGGGTCTACGGCTTCGACGTCCCGGCGATGCAGCAGATCGCGGACCGCATCGGGCCGACCGTCCAGCAGATCCGCGGCGAGGCGGCCTGAGATGGCCGCCCAGGTCGATGCGCCCGTCCAGGAGGCGCCGTCCCGCCGCGAGCGCCGGCGCGTCGAGGTGCGGGATCGGATCGTCGAATCGGCGCTGCTCTTGTTCGAGACCCAGGGCTACGAAGCGACGACGGTGGCCGAGATCGTCCGCCGCGCGGACATCGCCTACGGCACCTTCTTCAACCATTTCCCCTCGAAGCTCCATCTGTTGCGCGAGGTGGCGGACCACTCGATGCGGGACCTCTTCGAGAACCTCGAGGAGATCCGCAAGCAACCGGGGGATTTCGCCGAGCATCTCGTGTTGCTCTTCGAGAGCTCGGCGGAGCGCACGCTCGCGAAGGGGCCGCAGATGCGCGAGTTGATCAGCGCCATGATGGCGCTCGCCTTTCCCGAGACCGCGGGCAACGACGACCGGCGGATCCGGCTGGCCTTCGGACAGCTGCTCGAGGACGGCGCCCGGCGCGGCGAGGTTCGGGAAGACGTCGATTTTGAGACGCTGCTCGAGGTCGTGGTTGGCGCCTGGTATTCGATGTTCTTCAGCTGGGTTCATTTCGACGATTACCCGCTGCGCGAGCGTGCGACGAAGGCCGCGCGTTTCCTGGCCCAGACCCTCGTCCAGAATGCTTCGCAACCTGTTTCGTGAGGAGGTTCGAGATGGCGACTGACCCGGAAAAGCTGCGAATCAATCCCGCTGAGATCGGCGGCTGGCCGATCCTGCGCATCGAGTATCCGACGGATCCCGAGCGGATCGCGGCGCTGCTTCCGCCCGGCATCGAGCCGGCCGACAGCTCGAACGTCCATCTCTCGATCTATAATGTGCCGGTCGCGGACGAGCCCGAATACGGGGTCGTCGTGAAGGTCGACGCTTCGTATCGGGGAGTCAAAGGGGGCTATGCGGTCGCCTACGGGATCGACCAGGAATCTGCCGTCTACATCAGCAAGGAGACGAACGGACAGCCGAAGTTCCTCGCCGAAATCGAGTACTTCCGACACGGCGACAACGTTCGCGCACGCTGCTCCCATCACGGCTACACGTTCCTCGAGTTCAAGGGCAAGGCGACGGGCCCGGCGCCGCTTCCGGCCTCCTTCACGGACCGCGACTACTGGATCAAGGTTTCCCGCGCCGTCGGCTCCGCCGAGAAGAGCTACGACTTTCCGCCCCACGTCGTGCTCGTGAAGGCCGACTATCAACCGACCTATCGAGCGGACGTGACGGGTGAGCTCCGGCTGCTCGAGAGCCCCTGGGATCCGATCGCCCTGCTGCTCCCGATTCGCGGAGCCGTTCGCGCGCAGCTGACACTCGACCAGCCGCAGTCGCGCTCGATCACGCTCGAGGGCCCCCTCGATCCCGACGCCTTCTGGCCTCACGTCGACACGATCGGCAGCTCGCGTTGGCCGGGAACCCGGGGTGGACCGCGGCGGTCGGCCTGAACGGGTGAATTCGAACTTCATTGCCGTCGGGCAGCTCGAGCTGCTCGACTTCGAGAAACTATCAAGAGGAGCTTCCCATGCACGATCTCGTGATCAAGAACGGCAAGGTCATCGACGGCACCGGCCGTGACGCATTCCAGGCCGACGTCGCCATCTCGAACGGCCGAATCACCGAAGTCGGCACGGTGAGCGGAGAAGCCCGCCGCACGATCGACGCGCAGGGACTCCTCGTCACCCCGGGCTTCGTCGACATCCATACCCACTACGACGCGCAGGCGACCTGGGATCCGCACATGCTTCCCTCCGGCTGGCACGGCGTCACGACCGTCGTCGCCGGCAATTGCGGTGTCGGCTTCGCGCCCGCCGCGCCCGACCGCCGCGAATGGCTGATCGCGCTGATGGAAGGCGTCGAGGACATTCCGGGGGCCGCGCTCTCCGAGGGCATCCGCTGGGACTGGGAGACCTTCCCGCAATACCTCGACGCCCTCGAGAAGTCGCCGCTCGCCATCGACATCGGCACGCATGTTCCGCATGGCGCCGTGCGCGCCTACGTGATGGGCGAGCGCGGTGCGAAGAACGAGCCGGCGACCGCGCAGGACATCGAGCAGATGTACGACATCGTGAAGGAGGGCCTGCTCGCGGGGGCGCTCGGATTCTCGACCTCGCGCACGATGGGCCACCGCGCTCTCGATGGTGAGCCGGTGCCGGGCAGCTTCGCCCAGGAAGACGAGCTCTTCGGAATCGGCCGCGCGCTGAAGGACACGGGGCTCGGCGTATTCGAGCTCGCGGGCGCAGGGGCGGCCGGTGATGCGGGCGGCGATGGGCCCGACGATGCGCTCAAGGAGATCGATTGGATGCAGCGGCTGTCCGTCGAGACGGGCCGCCCGGTCTCCTTTGCCGTACTGCAATTCGATTCGCGGCCGAATCAGTGGCGTGATCTGATGAAGACCTGCGAGCAGAGTGCGAAGCGGGGCGGCAACGTGATCGCGCAGTTCGCGGCGCGCCCCTTCGGCATTCTCGTGGGCCACCAGACGACGGCGAATCCGCTGATGAGCCGGCCGGCCTACGTCGAGATCGCGAACCTCCCGCTGCCGGAGCGGGTCAAGCGCCTGCGCGATCCGCAGGTCAAGGCGCGCATCTTGTCGGCCGAGCGCGTTGGAGAGCCCGGCTGGGGCAGCATGCTCGACAACCCGGGGATCTACGCGCGGCTCTTCCCGATGGGCGATCCGCCGGACTACGAGCCGACCGCCGATCAGAGCATCGCGGCGATCGCTGCGCGTGAGGGCCGCTCGGCAGAGGAGCTCCTCTACGAGCACATGCTGCGCGACGAGGGCCGGGAGCTCCTGCTGCTGCCCTTCTTCAACTACTCCGACGGAGATCTCGAGCCCTTTCGCGAGATGCTCGACAGCGAGCAGACCGTCCTCTCGCTGGGCGACGGCGGGGCCCACTGCGGGGTGATCTGCGACGCATCGCTGCAGACTTTCATGCTGACCCACTGGGTGCGCGACCGGACGCGCGGACCGAAGATCCGCCTCGAGCACGCGGTGCACCGCATGACGCAGCACACGGCGAAGCTCTACGGGTTGCTCGATCGAGGTGTCATTGCGCCGGGCTACAAGGCCGACCTCAATCTGATCGACTTCGAGCAGCTGACGCTCCATCGCCCGCAGATGGCCTTCGATCTCCCGGGCGGCGCACGCCGATTGATCCAGCGCGCCTCGGGCTACGAGAAGAAGATCGTGAGCGGCGAGATCGTGATGGAACACGGCGAGCCGACCGGCGCCACACCCGGCCGCCTGCTGCGCGGTCCGCAGGCGCCTCCGCGTTAGGTGACCTCGATGCTCGGCCGGAGGCTCGGCCGGAGACTCGGCGGGAGCCAGCCGGTCGATCGACCGGCTCCCGCCCGGTGGCGGCCCCGCGATTCGCTCGGTCGACGCGCGCAGGACCGGTTCGATGACCGAGTCGCTCGATCCGAGTTCGGGGCGGTCCGCGAAGGGTCCGGCGCTGGGGCTCATCCGTGGCAAAGCGGCCGATTCGCTTCGGCCAGCTCGTGTCGTTTTGCCCCGGCCCCAGGGGGCAATCTCCTGATTTTAATTTTCTAATGGTCAAAATTTACCAAGCATTCTAGAATGCCGTCCGAAGAGACATTCGAGGATCTCGGGGCGGGGGCGCGCGCTGGCCTGAACGGGCCCAGCAAAGTGACCTTCGACGGGAATTCGGAGACCGACGGACTTCGGGCCGCAGGGCCTCCGCGAGGAGACGGAGATTCAGGGAATCGTGATCGAGTCCGTTTCGCCCGCGAGCTTCAATGGGGTGAGCCAGCCCTTTGGCGCCAGGGCGACGACCCGGACTGGTTGGGCTAGTGAAGTCGGGCGCTCCGGTCGGGACACTGCGGTGACCAGATCGGGACGCCCCCGCCTCCTGCCCGTCGGAAGGTAAAGACGGAATTGCCGAAGAAGATCTCCGATTCGCTCGAACGAGCCGTGGTCGCGCTACTGCGACCGTTGGTTCGGCTCGTCCTGAAACGGGGCATGGCCTTCGGCCAGTTTGCCGAGCTCTTGAAGCGCGCGTACGTCGAAGCGGCCGAGGAGGACTTCGCGGTCCCGGGCCGGAAGCTCACGATCTCGCGCGTCGCCGTCCTGACCGGTCTCACGCGCAAGGAGGCGAGTCGCTTGATGCAGGCAGAGCCGTCGGTCACCGAATCACAAGCACGGCGCCGGGTCAATCGGGCCGCGCGCGTCGTATCGGCCTGGGCGGTGGACGCAGTCTTCCAGGATTCGAAGGGCGTGCCCGTCGCTCTGCCCTTCGACGCGAGCGAAGGTCCGACGTTCGCTCGGCTCGTCGCGCTCCATGGCGCGGACGTGCCGCCGCGCGCGGTGCTCGATGAATTGATGCGCGTTGGCGCCGTCATTCGCCAGGAAGATGGTCTTATCCATCTCGTCGAGCGCGCCTACATCCCGGCCAGCGACGAAGCGGCGAAGCTCGACATCCTGGGCACCGACGTCGCCGATCTGATCGCGTCGATCGAGCACAATCTCGATCCCGATGCGGCCGAGCGTTTCTTCCAGCGCAAGGTGGCCTACGACAATCTGCCGGCCGACTACCTGCCGGCGCTGCGCGAGCTCCTGGCCGGGAAGGGACAGGGTCTGCTCGAGGCGCTCAACGACGACATGGCTCGACACGATCGCGATCTCGCCGGGGAGCCGGGGGATGGGCCGCGGCGGCGCGCGATGGTGGGAATCTACTATTTCGAGGACGAGACCGATGACAAAGCGTGAACGAATTCGATTGGAAT
>JANNQH010000453.1:0-1934 GCA_031400655.1 Deltaproteobacteria bacterium
TGGACACCCAAGCTCCACGAGGAGCTTGCGTGCGAGCCAGCGTCCGGTCGAGAACTCGGCTCGTCGAGCGGGACTGGCCTGACGAATGCTGGCGAGCTCTTCCGGGAACAGGCTGTCGACCCGGTCCTCGATCAAGGCGGAGGCGACGCGAATCTCGGCGGAAAACAGACCACCGAGCAAGCTGGCATGACGCTCCTGCTCGGGGGCGAGATCCGATCTCATCGCGCGCTGCGCCCGGCGCGACCCACACACCGATCGAGGGCATCGAAGAGCATGCTCGCCTGATGAGCCCTCCCCAGCCGCGGATCGTCGGCGACCGGCCTCGGGCGATCGCCCGCTCGGTAGGCCCGGTAGCGTTCGCGAATCACGCGCGCGATCCCGGCTTCGTCGTCCGGAGCGACGACATCGGCCCTCGTGCCCGCGAGGACCTGGCCCGTGGCGGACTCGCCGACGGCGAGCGCGAGAAGCCAGGCCGGATAGGTCATGTACTCGAAGATCTTCGAGGGAATCGCAAGGTCACTGTCCTGCGGCAGATTGACCAGCATCGCGGAACGGGCAAGCAGTCTCGCCACCTCACGAAGGTTTCCGGGCGGATGCAGGACGACCCGATCGCCAACCCCTTCCTCCCGCGCCATCTCCCGAATCGGATCCGTTTCGAAATGCCCCATGAGCTCCACGCGCAGATCGGCCGGGTCGAGCTCGAGCTCGCTGGCAACCTGGCGGACGGCGCGAAAAAGGTGGCGAGGACTTCGATCGAGATAGATCGAGCCTGCGTAGGCGAGCACGAACGCGTTGCCGTGATCCGGTCGGATCGGCTCGTCGACATCGAAGCCATTCGTCACGGACATGATCTTGTGGGCGAGGCTCGGGTACACCCTGCCCATCAGCTGACTGGCCGCCGGTGTATTCATCACGATCAAGGACGCGTGATCGAAGGCCTTGGCCTCGAAATGCGCCGCGATTCGAAACCACAGGGGCGACGCGATGCTCCACATCACCCGCTCCCGCCGACTCCACGGATCGCGAAGATCGACGATGAGGGGAATCCCGGCTCGCTTCGACAGGCGACGAGCCGCGTGGTGAACCATGTGGGGTGGACCGCAGGAGATCACCGCGCGGTGCACGTCCGGATCGAAATGGCGCCACGCGCATTCTGCGGCCGCGTCCGCCCAGGCCGCCTCGTTGGCGATCTCCACGACCGCGTGAAGAGACGCGGGCCAGGTGGAGGGGCCGCATCCAGCTGCGAGCACTTCCTCTCGCCGCGGCCAGTCGTCACCGGTCAGATTGGAACCGGCCACCCTGGCACCGGTCACGGAGGTCGTGGAGGGGCGCGCGAGCGAACGCAACGGTCGAACGAGCCCCCAGAGCGCATCGATGGCCCGGGCCAGCGCGTGCCGTCTCGAGCGGACGCCGAACACCCTGATCTGATTCGGCAACGCCTCGAGACGACTCGAATCCGGTGAATCCAGGTCCTGTGGGTCGAACGTCACGACGTCGAGACCAAAGCCCCGGTCGACGGCGAACTGAGCGAGCTTCTCCCAACGGCGTGCCCCGGCGGCCTGGCCCGGTGGAAAATGAGGACTGATCAGCAACAAGCGGTCGCCTGCCGCCGGAGTGGCCTCGGAGCTGAAGAACGGCAAAGGCGCCTGCGTCGAACGATTCACGTCGCCTGGTCGATCTGGACTCGCGCCCGGCGGTCCCATCGCCCACGCTCGAGCGATCGCCCCCTCACGCCGGTCCGCTACATGCCCCGGAAATGCAGGACTGTCTTGACGGTCTGGGCCAGGATGACGAGGTCGAGCAAGAGGTTCCGATACTTCAGATAGTACAAGTCGAGCGCGAGCTTCTCTTCGTACCCCTCGACGCTGTTCACATAGCCATAACGCGTCTGAGCCCAGCCCGTCACGCCGGGTCGAACGGTCGTCCGATAGGCG
>JANNQH010000454.1:0-4047 GCA_031400655.1 Deltaproteobacteria bacterium
TTCAGATAGAGCATGTGCACTGCAAGGCCCTTCTCGTTGACGCCGTCGGCAGTGCCGACACCGTAGATCGTCGTGACGACGCTGCCGTACCGGGACGTCCAACGCGCCGGATTGTCGGCAACGACGACTTGCGAGCCGAGCCGGCCGCCGTCGCGCTTCATGCCCCTCGGAAATACGGTGAGCACCGGTCGGGTCGACTCGGGCCAGTCCATCGTTCGACCCACGACGACCGCCTGCTTGTTGTCGTTCCAAAGGACACGGGTGCATGCCAGGGCGGCCTGCATCGGGATCAGCAGGATCGACGCGCAAAGGACTGCACTGAGCAGAGCGCCGGAACGGGTGTTCATTTTCATTCGATGACTCCTTGGGGCATGAACTTCGGCGAGAGTACAGCGGGCGACGGAATCTGGGACGGGCCTAGGCCGATGCCGGGTTCCGTGCCCGCAGCGTGCGCCAGGACGGAGACCCGCGTCGGTCTGGGTCGACGTATGGGGCGCCCGTCATTTTCCCAATCCCGCGGCGGACGAGAGGGCTTCGTAGACCTTCGAAGCGGGTGCGTCGAACCAGACCTGGTGATGGAGAGTTGCGATGCGGGAATCACTCCTCGAGAAGGCTACGACGCTCGCGCCTTCACACCCCGAATCGACCGATTACCTAGCACTCGAAGCGGAAGGTCTTACCGTCGCGCACGATACGACCGCCCACCGGGTCCGCGAAATGCGTGCCGAGCACCAGTACGGGACGATCAGCATATCGTTCGAGGAAGGCCTTCCGTGTGGCGCGCGCCTGCGCGCCGTCGCTGTCAAAGGGTGTCCTCCAATCGGGTCGCGCAATCTGACAGGGGTGGTGCATCAGGTCGCCCGTGATCACCGCCTCCTGGCCACGGGACGAGATGTGGACGCTGACGTGTCCGGGCGTATGACCGGGCGTCGGCTCGAGGCGAACCCCATCGCCGACGTCGTGGTCGGCTTCGACGAGGTCGACCAGTCCGGCGTCGAAGACGGGCGCGACGGACTCCTGGAAGACGTCGCCGAACGCGTCGTCGGCAGCGCGCCAAAGCGCGAACTCCTCAGCGACCATCAGGTAGCGCGCGCGTTCGAAGGTCGGCCGCCAGCGCCCATCGACCTTCCGGGTATTCCAGCCGACATGGTCGACGTGGAGATGGGTACAGATCACCGTGTCGATCGAGTCCGGCGGGTAGCCCATCGCCTCGAGATTCTCGAGGAAGGGGAGCTGCATGCCGGCCCAATCCTCGAGGGCCACGGTCTTGTCGTTCCCGATACAGGTGTCCACGACCATTCGCCGGGCGGGCGTCTCGATCACGAGCATCTGGATGTTGATCATGAGTTTTCCATCGGGCGTCACGAAATTCGGACACAGCCAGGGGATCGCAGCGAGGTTCTCGCGCGTCGCGTCAGGCAACATCTGGAGCTTGCCGCCGCGCTCCGTGATCTCGACGAGCTGGCTGATGCGTACGTCGCCTACCTGCCACTGCAACAAGGATCAGCTCCCACGGATGCCTATCGTCGGTGACAGGGCGGATTGGAGGGCGTTCGAAGACTCTTGAAACAACTGTGATAGTCAGCTGGCGGACTCGCTGGGAATGAACGTCCGGCCGCTGCGGAGGACATCAAGAATTGGATCGCGAAGTCCGCGCCGGACAAATTCATCGTGAATCCACGCCTCTCCCGCAACGCGCCCGAGTGGCCTCTCGTGGTCGGGAATGACTTCGAGGGCAAGCCTACGACGAGACCGGAACAGACGTCGAAGGCGACCTGGCAAATGGCTCTGCTCCACCGGCCAACGGATCGACGTTCCCCTTGCAAACGGTTGGTCCCGTCGCAGAATGCTCGGGACCCAACAGGCGCGATCTAACCTTCAGCCAGTAGGCGTAGCTGTCTTTGCCCCTGGATATCTGTTCGTCGACGTGACTCGCGAACTCGGTTGGGAAGAAGCTCCGTGCCTCCTCCGTCCACCAAGCACGTCCGAAAGGACTTCCCAGGAACCAACTCGCGTAGGTCTCGACCGATTGTCGCCACTCCCCTGCGGTGAAGATGCCTTCTTCAGCAAGCTCGTAGTTTCGATAGAGCGAGTTCAGCGAGGTGAAGAGAAACGCATCCATTGCCATGAAGTCCGCGTAAGTCATCTCCTCCGGGCACTCATGCGCTCGCGCAATGACCTCTCCGGGGAGCTCGCCCATGAGATTCGCCCAAATCTGGTTCTGGACCGCGTTTCCCTCGTTGACGAGTTCCATTCGCGCGAGGGATCTGTTCTGGTTCAGCTCGTAGGCAACTAGAACAAGGCCAGCCAACAGCGCGACGTTCGCGAGCGGTGTCAGCCAACGATTCAGCTGGTCGAGGTTCAAATAGCTCCCACTTTCATTGGTGGTTAGGCAGAATCGCCCACAACTCCAACGGCCCCGAACCGAGTTCGGCGACGGGTCACATCACTTCGCCGGAGCTACATCGGTCAGGTCTTGGAAGGTGAACAACTTGGCGTCGACGAACTGGCTCACGGCATTTCCGCTATACGTGTCGCCACCCGCCAGCTGCAGCTTTTTCACTGGCGCGCGCTGCTTCAGGTCCAGATCATCGAGCCTCACCCAGAACGTCGCCGGCGTCATGGCCGAGTCGAAAATCACCACGCGGTTGGTGCTATCGCTCACGGTGCGCCAGATGGTCGAGGAGACCCACGGCTGTTCCTCGAGCGAAAAAACCAACGGCGTGCCAACGCTGCGCATCAGCGACAGGACGGACATCGGGGCCTGGAACTTGAAGCTCCGTTGCGGCGTACCGCTGATGTATTTCGGAGATGTCTCAGCCGGGAGCGCGTCGAGCAGGTACGTCGCCCGGACGAAGCGGTCGGCGGCGCGGGAGGTGCCGGGCAGGGACTTCTCCAGACCGCCGGCTTCCTTCCAGTACTCCATGATGGCCAACTGCTTGTCGTAGGTGGGCGAGTTGGTCACGACCTTGTACTGCTTGCCGTGGTGGATCACCAGCTTGCCATCGACGTACTCGAACACCGCAGAGTCACCACTGGGGTCCGACATCACCAGGTGCATGTTGGCGGGCCGGCCGGTTCCGAGCCCCCCGGTCTGCACGCGGAATTTCTCCTTCCGGAGATCCGCGACAGCTTCGGCGACGGTGGCGAAGTTATCGAGGACATACTGCGGCCACGTGCTCAGCGAAATCACCTTGCTGCCTGCAGCCGGCTTGCCGTAATTCGATTCGACGAGGGCGAGCTCGTTGACCACCAGCCCCCTCTCGTTCATTCCGTCGGCAGTGCCGATGTCGTAAGCCGTCACGATCAGACTGCCGTACTTCGACTCCCACGAGATCGTGTTCTTGCCACCCCTTCCATCGCGCTTCATGCCTCGCGGCAACACCCACATGTTGGACATCATGTCCTCGCCCCAGTCCATGGAGCGGCCGACGATGACCGTGCCATCCTTGGCAACGTAAAGCGCTCGGGTGCAGGCTTCGGTCGGGCCCGGACTTGCCAACACGAGGGTCGCCGCGACGATAACTGCCAAGGGGTTACGGTAGAAGCTGGTCGTCGGCATATGGATCTCCTGTGGGTGAAGCGCAAAGAGGCGAAACGCCCTTGCGCCTAACGGATCGCGGATCAGCGACGAGCCGTTTCCAAAGAGTTTCGACGAGAGTACACGGGCCGGCGCCAGCCGGCATGAGCTGGCCTATCCGGAGCCCGAAGGGCGGAGGATCGAGGGCGGCGAAGCCCGAGACGGACTCGACCAAGGCTCGTCCGCTGGTTATGCGGCGCAGCGGTTAGTAACGGATTGCGTTACTAGAGAGAGCCGCTACTTTCCAGCTCCATGATCCGCTCATTCTCGAGCGCAGGCACCGCGCGCGTCTTCAATCGCGTCCGCGTCTCGCGATGGAGCAACGTCGTTCAACGTCAGGCGCTTCGGAAGCTACTCATTCTGGATGCAGCGGAGCAAGTCGACGACTTGCGGGTTCCGCCCGGAAACAGACTCGAGCGGCTCAAGGGAAATCGCGCCGGTCAATACAGCATCAGGATCAATGACCA
>JANNQH010000455.1:0-1600 GCA_031400655.1 Deltaproteobacteria bacterium
CGAGGGCAAGCTCGGCGTGAAAGACGGCGACGCGGTCCGCCAGGGCGTCGACGAGCTCGCCGTCGACCTCACCCCGCTCGACCCGCCTCGCCAGCAACGCCTCCGGATCGAACTGGCGCATCTCGACCGCGTACTCGATCGCCTCGCCCGGGCCGTCGATGCGCGGCGCATCCGGCGTGCCGGTGATCGACACGACGCGCAGGTAGAGATCCGGCGCCGTGCGCCGATTGAGGCGAAGCTCGTCTTCGCAGAAGGAGCGCCGACTCGCGAGCGCCGTGAAGTCGAGGAAATCGAGGCGCAGGGGCTTCTTCAGCTTGTAGGCGCGCGGACCGGTCAGGATGACATACGAGACATGCGTCTCGACGACGGCGATTTCGCCCGTCGGATGCGGATAGCAGGCGGCGTCGTGCAGAGAGCGAACGAGCCGCGCCGTGGCGCGAGCCGCATCGCTCTGGCTGGCTCCCGGCATTCTCGTCGCAGCCTCGCTCGCCACCGGCCTGTTTCCGATCCCCGCGTCGAAGAACGGACCCGACTCGGCCGGGCTCGGCGACAAGGTAGCTGGAGCGAACGGCTAGAACGAATAGCTCGACGGCCGCGCCACACCCCGCACCGCGGCCTCCCAGCCATCGTGGGCAAGCTCGCAGCCCTCCCCTCCATCGACGGCCAGATCGACCTGCTCGCCCAGCTCCCACGCAAAGTCGAGCAGACTGCGCGGCAGGCCACATTGTTCGTGGAGCGCATCGCGCAGACGCTCGTACTCGCGCTCGACGTTGGAATCGAGGGCTCGCGGACAGAGCAGCGGCGAGCCCTGGCATTCCGGCGACAGCTCGCAGCGGGACACCGTATGGGACAGAGCGTGGATCTCGCGGCGCAGGACGTCGCAGCTCGAGTCGCCCAGACGCAGCACGACCGGGCCGACGGCCGCGACGTCGACCGCGCGCGGGGTCGCGTAGACGAAGCTCGCGACCGAGGCGAAGAGTAGACCCACCAGCAACAGCGCGACCGGGAGACAAGCCAGCAAGCGAAACCGCATGACGCGCACCTCCGCCTCGGGCGCCCGAGCGAGCCCGAGAAAGACCGACCTCTCGATCCTATATCCAGGCCGCTGCGCCGCGACAAAAAAATGCGATTCTCGCCGTCTCTGCACCGTCGCCTGATGCGACGTCACCCTGACGAGGAATCACGAACCATGACGACGCAATCCATGGCAAAGCAATCCACGGCGAAGCAACACATGGCGAAGCGGGACACGGCGAAGCCGGACGCGCGAGAGCTCTCGGGAAGCTGCCTGTGTGGCTCAGCTGCCTATTCACCCTCTCGCTGAATCTGCTCCTGGCGCCAGACGAACGCCGTCGCCACGAGCACCGGGAGCGTGAGAAAGAGGCAGAGATATCCGATCGCTGCCGGCAGCGCGTCCGGCGGGAGAAAATAGTGAATGGCCAGCCACTCGAGGCCGGTAAAGAACGCGAAGTAGGCCAGCAGGAACCGAGGCCGCCGCCAGCCGCGAAAGCGGAGCATGTAGAGCGCCGTCAGCAGCAGGCCGAAACCGAGCGGGTTGACGATCGACGCCTCGGTCATCGCCGCACGTCCCTAACGCCCG
>JANNQH010000456.1:0-4207 GCA_031400655.1 Deltaproteobacteria bacterium
CTTTGTGAACGAACTCCTCCGGACACTCTGGCAGCGGCGCATCGTCCAGTTCACGGCGTTCTATCTCGGTGTTGCGTGGGTGCTGCTGCAGATCGCCAACCAGCTCGAAGAGACCCTCGAGCTGCCGGGCTGGCTCGATCAGGCGGTACTGGTCCTGCTCGGCGTCTGCCTGCCGGTCGTCGTGATCGTCGCCTGGGCCGGTTCGAGGGCCGAGCCGGAGGTGAGCTCGATCGCAGCACAGGCGGATGCCCTCGCCCGTCGACCGCCGGCGCCGCCGGACACGACCGCGCGCAACACGGCTCCGGTACCCGGGGCACCTGCCGTCGTGATGGACCGCCCGTCGATCGCCGTCCTGCCCTTCAGCAATCTGTCGAACGATCCCGAGCAGGAGTTCCTCGCGGACGGCATGACCGAAGACATCATCACCGGCCTCTCCTGCAACCGACACCTCTTTGTGATCGCCCGCAACTCGAGCTTCACCTACAAGGGCAAGTCGGTCGACATCCGCAGCGTCGGGCGCGAGTTCGGGGTTCGCTATGTACTCGAGGGGAGCGTGCGCAGGATCGGCGACCGGATCCGGACGACGGCCCAGCTGATCGAAGCCGAGTCGGGAAGCCATCTCTGGGCCGAGAAGTACGACGTGCCCTACGGCGAGATCTTCGAGCTCCAGGACGACGTGATCCAATCCATCACCGCGAGCCTTGGCGCCCAGCTCGCGAGCGCTGAGTACGCGCGCGCGCAGGCCGC
This sequence comes from Deltaproteobacteria bacterium, assembly GCA_031400655.1. GTDB lineage: Bacteria > Myxococcota_A > UBA9160 > UBA9160 > UBA4427 > UBA4427. Next base: position 748 of record JANNQH010000456.1, read on the forward strand.
GAAGCCGTCTGACCTGGGCGCCTGGGAGTGGCTGCAACGCGCGCTGGCCCTCGTGCCTGGCAACGACACGATCTCGCCGGGCGGCTACCTGCGTGGCTTCGAGTACCTGGATCGTGCCCTCGCGATCGATCCCGACTACGCCTACGCCCGCGGCGTCCGCGCCTGGTTCCGGTTCGCCTGCGTCGTCAACGGCGCCTCCGCGGATGCTGCGACCGATTTCCGCCGCGGACTGGTCGAGCTCGAGGACGCGTTCCGCGTCGCCGGGGATGATCCGCTCTGCCTCTTCTATGTTGGCAGCGCGCAGCTGTATGCGGGTCGCTTCGACGACGCCATCACGACGCTGCTGCGCGCCCAGGCACGCAATCCGAATAGCGCGGACGTGCTGCTGAGCCTCGGCCTGGCCCACGCCTACAAGGCCGAATTCGAGCGCGCGCATGCCCTGATCGATAAAGCCAGGCGCCTGGCCCCGACCGGCGGCTGGGCCTTCGCCCACGAATGGTATCGAGGCATCGTGTGGAGCCTCGAGGGCAAGCTCGCGGAGGCGATCGCAATCATCGAGGAGTGTCTGCCGCGCGTGGCCGGCTACGGCTCGGCCCAGCTCCTGCTCGCCGCCTGTCAGGCCGAGAGCGGCCAGCTCGACCGTGCCCGCGCCAACATCGCCCGGGCGGCCCGCGACAATCCAAACTTCACGTCGGAACGCCTGCCGCCGATGCTCGCCGCCCATCCCGATCCTGCGGCGGGCGCCCGGCGGATGCAGACGCTGAAGGCGCTCTGGCTCGAGGTGAACGGCTGAGCGGCTGACCGATCGCTGTGATCCCATCGATCCGACGCCGATCGAGCTCCCCGTTTCGATCGTGCAGGCGGGCAGCCCATCCTTGCCCACGCCCCCCGTGACTGTCAGAGTCCACTCCTGCTGGAGGGTGAGCGGTCGCGGTCGATCGCCACGTTCCAAGGAGGATCCTGCATGGCGAAGTACAAGTTCCTCGTCTTCACGAACGCACGCGACGGTCGCGACGACGAGTTCAACACATGGTACGACGAGGTCCATCTCGCCGAGGTAGTCGCGGTGCCGGGATTCACGGGCGCCGAGCGCTACGCGATTCGACCGCAGCCGGGGGAGGACGAGCCGTCCCACAAGTACCTCGCGATCTACGACATGCAGACCGACGACGTCAAGAAGACGCTCGCCGGGTTGATGGATCGGGGCGCTTCGGGCGGCTTCGAGATGTCGGACGCCCTGGGTGACGGTGCCCGGACGCATCTCTACGAGGTCATCACGCCGCATCGCACGCGCTGACGCGAGCTTCTCCGCTCGCGCTTTCGACACTCGTCGTCGCGGTCTGCCTGTGCCAGCATGCGGCCGCCGGTCCCGGCGCCCGGTCCCGCCCGCTCGACCGCCCCGGCCGCCTCTACCCGGTCCCCTATAAAAGGACACAGGAGCTCCCGTGACCCGATTCGTCGAGAACAAGATCACGTTTCCCTATCGGCGCTCGCTCGGGCGGATGCTGTCGGCGTTCATGGGCGCGCTGACCGAGAAGCGCATCCTCGGCATCCGCAATGGACGGGACGTGCTCGTTCCGCCGATGGAGTGGGATCCGGCGACGGGAGACGAGCTCCCGCTCGATCTCGTCGAGGTTGGACCCGTCGGAACCGTCGAGTCCTTCACGTGGGTGCCGAAGCCGAGTGTGCAGCACCCGCTCAAGAAGCCGTTCGCGTTCGCGTTCATCAAGCTCGACGGCGCTTCGACGCCGCTGCTGCACGCGGTCGACGCGGGATCGTCGAAGAGCTTGCAGGTTGGCGCGCGGGTGGCGCCGCGTTGGCGCGGTAAGCGCGTCGGACATATCACCGACATCGTGTGCTTCGTGCCCGGCAGCGTGTCCGAAGTCGAAGGCGTGGACGCTGGGCCGGCCAGCGAGCCCGTGATCATGATGGACTACCTCGCGTCGACGGTGTACCGCAATCCGGTGACGAGCGCGGCGGACCGCGCGATCGCGGCGACGAAGGAGGGGCGACTGCTGGCCCAGCGCTGTCCAAAGTGCGGCTCCACCTACGCCGGAGGTCGCGGTTACTGCGTGCTCGACGCGATCGAGCTCGGTCCCGAGCACGAGATCGATCTCGCGACCACCGGCACGGTCACGAATTTCGTCGTAATCACGCCCGTGCAGTATCCCGGCCAGACCGAGACCGAGCCCTTCGTGCGGATGTTCGTGCTAGTCGACGACAGCCACGTCATCTACGGCTACCAGGCCGCCGTCGATCTGCCTGCGAACCAGGTACGCGTCGGTCAGCGGGTTCGCGCCGTATTCGCACCGCCGAGCGAGGACATCGAAGAGGCGGGAGCCATGGGCGGGCATCTCGGCAGCCTGCTCGGATGGAAGCCCACCGGCGAGCCCGACATCAATGACCCCGACCTCTTGAACAGGATCTTCTGAATGACATCCTCCAGTACCTCGAAAGCCTCTACTTCGAAAGACATCGCAATCATCGGCTGGGCCCAGTCCCCGATGGTCCGCCACGTCGAGCTGACCGAGACCCAGATGCTGATGCGCGTCATCACGGATCTGCTCGAGCCGCTGGGTCTCACGCGGGCGGACATCGACTTCACCTGTCTCGGCTCGTGCGACTACATCACGGGTCAGGCCTTCTCGTTCGTCTCGAACCTCGACGCGATCGGCGCCTGGCCGCCCAAGCGCGACTCACACGTCGAGATGGACGGTGCGTGGGCGCTGTACGAGGCGTGGCTCCGGCTCCAGGAGGGCGACATCGAGATCGCCGTCGTGACGGGCTCGGGACGCTCTTCGACGGGGGATCCCGAGCTGATCTACCCGATGGAGATGGATCCGTTCTTTTTGGCGCCTCTCGGCGCGGACCCGCTGACGTTCGCGGCGTTGCAAGCGCGCGCGGTGATTGCGGCGGGGATTGCCGACGAGCGGCGGATGGCCGAGGTCTCGATCCGCTCGCGCGGCTTTTCAAAAGGTATGAGCCAGATCGACGAGCTCTTGAAGCGCGACTACGTGCGCGAGCCGCTGCGCCGCCACGACATCCCGCCGATCACCGACGGCGCCGCGGCGATGATCCTCGCCACCGGCCCCCGCGCCCGCAAGCTCGTGAAGCGCCCCGCCTACATCACGGGCTTCGACCACCGCACCGAATGCCACAACCCGTCCTTCCGCCGCCTCGACGACTCGCCCTCGACGCGGATCGCCGCCGCGGCCGCGGGGCTAGGCGATGGACCGGTCGAGATCGCCGAGCTGCAGGCCGCGTTCAGCCATGAAGAGCTGCTGCTGCGCCACGTGCTCGGGCTCGGCAAGGACGTTCAGGTCAATCCGTCGGGCGGTGCGCTCAAATCGAACCCGATCATGGCGACGGGCCTCTGCCGCATCGGCCATGCCGCGGACCACATCTTCTCGGGCGGCCGACGCGCGCTGGCGCACTCGACGAGCGGTCCCTGTCTGCAACA
>JANNQH010000457.1:0-2281 GCA_031400655.1 Deltaproteobacteria bacterium
CAAGGGCATCGCCGCGATCTTCGATGAATACCGGAAGGTCAAGATTGCGGCGCGCGAGTGGCATCCCAAGCAACAGGAAATCTCACAGCTTCAAGGCTTGCTCGATTTCGTGGGCGCCGAGACGCCGCTTGCTGCCATCACGACCGCGCGGCTCTTTGAATGGACGGACGCGATTCGGGGCAGAGGAAGAAGCGAAGCGCCCGCGTCGATTGCCACGAAGAACGGCCGCCTCGGGACTGCCAGCGCGTTCTTCGGCTGGGCAGTCGAACAAGGGTACGTAGATCGGAACCCCGTCAAGCGAATCAAGCGCAGGACGGCTGCAAACAAGGATCGCGACGACTTCACGGACGCGGAGCTACAGAAGATCTTCGGACCCGAGCTGACTGAGGCTGCTCAAGACCGCCCAGAACGGCTCTTCGTGCCGCTGGCGATGCTCACGACCACGGCGCGCCCCAATGAGATCGCACAGCTTCACTTGGAGGACATCGTCAACGAGGATGGGATCCCCTGTATCCGCATCCGAGGCGACGAAGGCGACGACGGATACCAAGGCAAGCGACGCGTCAAGAGCGCGTCCAGCGTCCGCACAGTGCCGATCCCGTCGGCTCTCGTGGGAGCTGGCTTCCTCCGATACATCGATCGGCGACGGGAAGAGACCCGCAACGACCCGAATGCCCAGGTCTTCGCTCATCTGACCAAGCTCGAAGGGCGGGGGATGGCCAACAAGGTGGTCACGTTCTTCGGCGGCTCGACCGGGTTCCTTCAAAGAGTCGGCGTGAGGTCCGCCAAGAAGACCCTGTACTCAATTCGTCATACAGCAATCACGCGGCTGCAGGAGGCGGGCGTGAACCCGATCATTCGAAATGACATCGAGGGCCATGCCCGAGAGGGCACGACGGGCGACAAGAGGTACGTGAAGGACACCAAGATTGCTGCCATGCTTGCGGCCTTGGATCGCGTGGACTGGACCGAAGCTCTAAAGAACCTGAACGCGTAAATCCCCGTTCGACCGTACTCGCTGCGTCACTCGGCCATCGACCGTCTCCACCGAGCAGGCGTCGATCCGATCCTCCGCTCAGGCATCGAGGTGGTTAGCCCTGCGAAAATGAGTCCGGTCTCTGAGTTAGCCTCGAAGCGAGGCGATCGGAGACGAGATGAAGGGCAAGCGATTCACGGAAGAGCAGATCATCGGGATCCTGAACGAGGCAGAGCAGACCGGGAACATCCGGGAAGCGTGTAAACGGAACAACATCACGGAGACGACCTTCTACCGCTGGCGAACCAAGTTCGGCGGCATGGACGTCTCGGATGCGAAGCGGCTTCGGGAGCTCGAGCAAGAGAACTCGCAGCTCAAGCGGATGGTGGCCGAGCAGGCTCTCGACATCAGAATGCTCAAGGACCTGAACTCAAAAAAATGGTGAGCCTGGCGGAGCGACGACGCGGAGCAAAGCACCTCGAGACCGAGCACGGCGTATCCGAACGCCGGTCCTGCCAGGTCGTCGGGATCCCGCGCAGCACGAAGCGTCGTCCGTCAGGCCGAATCGAAGAAGCGAGACTGGTTCGTCGAGTTCATGAGCTGACGGAGCGATATCCGCGGTTCGGTTATCGCAAAATCCACGCGATCCTTCGCGGCGAGGGAACGGCGATCGGGCGGGATCGACTTCGATTGATCCGAAAGCGAGAAGGCCTCCAGGTGTCCAGGAAGGCTCGGAAACGGCGTCGTCCCGGCAAGAGCACGACGACGGTCGATCGAGCGCTCTACCCGAATCACGTTTGGAGCTACGACTTCGTTGCGGATCAGACGGCCGATGGACGACGGCTTCGGTTCCTGACGGTGATCGACGAGTTCACCCGAGAATCGATCTGGATCGAGACGGCTCGGTTCCTGAACTCGAACGACGTGGTCCGCGTCCTCGGGCAGCTTGTCGAGAGCCGCGGGAAGCCCGGCGTCATGAAGAGTGACAACGGCTCCGAGTTCGTGGCGAAGTGCGTTCAGGAATGGATCTCGGAGCGGGGGATCGATACGAAGTTCATCGAACCCGGAAGCCCCTGGCAGAATGGCCACAACGAGTCGTTCAACAGCGTGCTGCGAGACGCCTGCCTGAACCGCTGGATCTTCGTCTCCGTCCGGGAGGCTCGGCTCGTCGTCGAGAGCTGGCGGCAGGAATACAACGAGGAGCGGCCTCACGGCGCGCTCGGGCAGATCACGCCCGCTGCGTACGCAGCGGGCGTGGGACAGGAGAAGCGGGCAGCGGCTTGAAGGTCAAGCCAAGTTCCAACC
>JANNQH010000458.1:0-10161 GCA_031400655.1 Deltaproteobacteria bacterium
GCATCCGGATCGACCGTACCCGTGAGGCTGCCCGAGAGCGCGAAGCCGAGCGTGATCGGTCCCTCGCTCGCCAGGCCCGACGCACGCGCCAGGGTGAAGCCCTGCTCGAGTCCGAGCGGGCCGTTCGCATACCACTCGACGAGGTCGCCGCGGCGGTACTCCACGCGATTAGCACTCGCGCTCGGCGTGGCGGCCGCCACCTCATGCAGGACCTGCCCGCGACCGGATTCCCGCAGTCTCATGCCGAACCGGTGGGCCACCTGCTTGAGGTCGAGTCCCGTGTCGGAGAACTCGACGGAGAAGTCGTTGCCCTCGTTGCGGATGCGCGCACCGCTCGGGCTCGAGGAAGCGTGATAGGCCGGTTGGTCGTGGCCGATCGCGGCAGAGATCGCGGCCTGGGCGAGGGGCGGCAGCGACTCGCCTGCGGACTCCGAGGTGTCCTGGCTCTTTGCAGCGGTGCCGGAAGCCCGTCCGACTGCGCCGGCCTGAGCGACGAGCAAGACACTCAGAGCGAGCCCGACGAGCGTGGCCCGAGCGACCGGGCCGAATCGGGAGTGCCTCGAAAGGAACCGGGAAACTAAGAACGAGATGCCGGGCGTGTAGCGCGAGCGGTCGAGTCGCATGAGCTTGGTCTCCTTGTCGGATGCCGTCGCCCGTCAAGGGCTCGGATCACGAGGAGGAGATCGCGGGAGGGCGTCGGATCGGATCAGATCGGTCGAAGAAGCGATCGGCACGGTTCGATGCGCGATCGATCGCGACGCGGGGGACTTCCGCTCAATGCGGCGAGGCCGAGCGTGAGGAGAAGGGCGAATCCGGGCTCTCGGACGGGGACGACGCTGAAGGTCAGCGTGTAGCGCCAGTCCGCGCGATCGCTGTCTCAGGCGCTGGCGGCCCAGCCGCTGTTCAGGACGTACCGACCACTCGGAACAGGAAGAGCTGATGGTCCGGTCGACCGTCGCCTCGTCCTCGTCGACGGCCGGGAATCCGCCGGGACCGTTGGGGCGCGGCGAGTTCCCACGACGCTGTCATGTCCCGTGGCGGGACGCGACTCATGTGTGGGCGTTCACGGAGTCGCGACAGCGACCCGGTCGCGCCCCATCGGCGTGGCGTCATGCTGGGGCGCCCCCGGCCGGCCCTTGGGGTCAAGCCCACAGCTGTTGAACGGGCATTGCAAATAGCCGGTCGCCGGTACGCTGGATGCGCTCGCCATCATGCAGGATGATGCCGCACGCAAACGCCCTGCCCGTGGCCTCCTGCAGCCGCTTCAGCCCGTGGAAATCTTCCGGCTTCACCGATGCGGCGGCCTTCACCTCGAGACCGACGACGCGACCGGCCTGCTCCAGAACGAAGTCGACCTCGATCTTGTCCCGGTCGCGGAGGTGACTGATCGATACCGGCTCGTCGCTCTGGCCGACGAGCTTCGTCAACTCCGAGAAGACGAAGCCTTCGAGCAACGCGCCGAGCTTCGAACGATCCTCCTTGATGTCCTCCTCAGTCACGCGTCGAAGCGCTGCGAGGAGGCCGCTGTCGAGGAAGTGCAGCTTCGGCGTCTTGACGAGACGCTTCAGGTCGTTGCGGTGCCATGCCCGCACTCGTCGGATGACGAACAGCTGTTCGAGCAAGGTCAGCCAGCGGTCGATGGTTTTTCCATCGACACCGAGCGGACGGCCGAGGCTGGAGAGATTGACGGTCTGGCCGGATGCGACCGCCGCGTGGTCGATCAATCGGGACAGCTCGGTCGTTTTCGAGACGCCCGCGATCTCGGCGACATCGCGCGTCGTGAGAGCGCGGGAGTATGCGGATAGCCAGGCCTGCCGACGCGCTGAATTGGCGCGCCCGAGCGCTTCGGGATAACCCCCCGAAACGACACGCTTGATCAGGTCAGGCGTGCGCCCTGTTTCTTCAAGGATTGCAGGAAAGTCGACTTCGAAGGCGCGGGTGAGGAAACCCGACGGTGCCCACCGCTCGATCTCCGCCTGACTGAAAGGAAGGAGCTCGATGGTCTCGACGCGGCCTGCCAGGGAGTCGGGTGAGATCATTCCCTTGAACAGGTCCACCGAACCGGTGATGAGGAACCGTCCCGGACGAGGATCCTCGTCGACCGCCTTCTTGAGCGCCAGGATCAGGCCGGGCGCACGCTGCACCTCGTCGATCACGGCCCGGTCGAGGCCGCGCATGAAGCCCCCCGGATCGTCGTTCGCGAACTGGCGGAACTGTTCGTCGTCGAGCGTGACGAAATTCATGTCCCGATCCGCGGCGATCTTGCGAACGAGCGTCGTCTTGCCCGACTGGCGGGGGCCGACCAGAGCGACGATGCGAGTATCAGCCAGGGCGATGCGAAGCCGCGCTTCTGCATGGCGGGTAATCGGCGCGGCGGCGATCGGCTGGTCGGGCATGGGGCTCCGGCAGATTCGGAATCTAGCTCTGGCAGATCCGGAATGAAACCCCGGCAGATCCGGAATGGACGAATGCTCCCGACCCGGTTCGGGTCCTGGGGCCGCTTCGGGGTGCGGGCGGGTCCGGTCCTGGCGGACCCTCCGCTCGACAACAGCGGCAATTGCCGGATCGCCGTCGGCAAGGTCGCCATCGGGACGCCCCATATCCGAGGCAGGCCCGCTGAATGATGGGCTCGACCCCTCTCAGCTCCCGGCCGGCGTCTCGATCTCGTAGAGCTTCTTCGCGTTGTCCCAGAGCAGCCTGCGGCGGAACGGCTCCGAAAGCGCGCCCAGGCTCTTCTCGATCGTCTCGTGGACTTGCTTGCCATAGATCGAGGTCGGATGCGGGAAGTCCGTCTCGAACATGAGGTTGTCCTTCCCGATGAACTCGAGCATCTCGTCTGAGGGGATCGACTCGAACCAACAGCAAGCGTAGACCTGGCGGCGGAAGTACTCGCTCGGCAGCAGCGGGAGATCGGCGCGCGCGTTCTTGACGGCCATCGCCTTGTATTGGTAGTCGGCTGACTGCAGCAGGAAGGGCAGCCAGCCGATGCCGCTCTCGACCGAGATGAAGCGGAGCTTCGGGTAGCGAGTCAGAATTCCGCTGAAGAGCAGATCGAGGACGTGGGCCCCATTCATCATGAAGAGCTTGGCGCCCGCGCGCGCCGACGTCGCCGCATAACCCTCGACCTCGACACGATCATCCGAGAACTCGTCGCCGAAGTCGCCGCTTCCGATATGGAAGCTGATGGGAAGGTCGTGGTGCTCCGCAGCGGCCCAGATCGGATCCCAGTGTTTGTGGGCCATCAGGGGCAGGCCGAAGCTCTGGGGCTCGCCGGTGAAGAGGACGCCGCGATGGCCCTTCTTCGCACAGCGCTCGATCTCCTTGACCGAGGCCGACACGTCCCAGATGGGCAGGGTCATGACGGGGATCAGGCGCCGGCTGTCGGCCGCCGACCAGTCGATCAGGAAGTCGTTGTAGGCGTGGACGCAGGCGAGCTTCGCCTCGGGATCGTTCAGGCGTCCGAACACCTGGTTCCCGAAGCCGCCGACGTTCGGGTAGAGCACCATCGCCCAGATGCCCTGATCGTCCATGTAGCGAAGGCGCGCGTGGGCATCGTAGGCGCCCGGAACCATCTGCTCGTAGCGGGGGGGATAGGAGGGGTAGGGCTCCTTCCAGCCCGCGATCGCCGTCACGCCCACCGAGTTGATCCACTGGTCGCCGATGTACCAGCACTCGGCCTGCTTCTCTGGATCCCACTCGACCCGCGGCACGCGCATCTTCATCGAGGCCGGCACGCGGCTCGTCCAGAGGTCGGCCGGCTCGGTCACGTGGGTATCGGAATCGATGATCGTGTAGCGGGGGCTCGATTGGGTCATTTCAGGCTCTCCCAAAATTTTCTATCAAACATTTGCTCAAATTCCGCAGCCGACAATATAATGGCGAAGCATGGAGGGCAATCCTGCCCGGGAATCAGCGGACCGGAAAGACGCCTTCGCCGAGAACCTTCCACCAGCCCGCCATGAGGTCGGGGACGCTGTGTTCCCGGGGATCGAACCAGAAGGCGGTGCCCTTCACGAGGTCCATCAGGATGCGGAACAGGAAATGGGCCTCGACGTCGCCGCGGATCTGGCCCGCTTCGATGCCCGCTCCGATCACGCTCACATAGATGCGTTCGATCTCGTCGACCGCTTCGCGGAGGTAGGCATAGTGCTCGTCGCGAAAAGTCCGGTTGAGCTCGGCCTGCAGGATCGCGTTCTCATGCGGATGCTCGATCATCGCCTCGAGGCTGGTCTCGACCAGCCACTGCAGCTTCGTGCGCTCGTCCCCCGGCCGCTCGGCGCAGCGCCGATATCGTTCGAGCAGAGCGTCCACGTAAGGCCGCATCATCCCGTCGAGGATGCTTTCCTTGTTGTCGAAGTAGTAGTAGAGACTGCCCGCCAGAACGCCGACTTCTTCGGCGATCTGGCGCACCGTCGTCTCCCGGACCCCGCGCAAGGCGAACAGACGTCCCGCGGCGGCGAGGATCTCCGCGCGCCTTCGCTCGCGAATCGGGGAATCGACGGCAACTACCATGAGAGGGCCATGCATGCGAGGACCATGCGAGCATGCTAGCGAAGGCGGCTGTCCCGGCCCGGAACCCACGCGAGGAGGATCATCATGACGAAGACACCCGAGCTCGACCGGCAGCGTGATACCGCCCTCGCGGCGGAGATGCACAAACCCGAGCAGGTCCTCGAGGCGATCCTCGATCCGAAGCGCCGCGGCTCGCTCTACCCGTTCCTGCATCGTCTCCGCAGCCTCGCGCCGCTGCTGCGGACGGACATGGTCTCCGGCAAGCCCGCCTGGGTCCTGACCGGCTATTCCGACGTCCGCGAGGCCCTGAAGCACCCCGACGTCCGCAGCGACGCACGCGGTGTCGACGTCTTCGACGTCGGTCCCGCCGGCCGCCATTTCGTCGAGATGCAGAAGAGCACGCTCCTGTTCCTGCCGCCCGACAAACACGACCGCGTGCGCGGGCTCATCTCGAAGGCTTTCACGCCTCGTTCTGTGGACCAACGGGACGGTCGCATTCGCGACGTGATCCACGAACTGCTCGATCGCGTCGAGGAGCGGGGCGGCATGGACCTGGTCCACGACTTCGCGTTCCTGCTCCCCGTGATCGTGATCTGCGAGATGTTGGGCGTGCCGACGGAGGACCTGCCGCGTTTCTACGATTGGGCTCACCAATCGACCGCCCGCGGCGAGATCGGCAAGGTCACCGACGAAGTCATCCGCCGCGGTGAAGAGGCGACCCTCGGTTATTCCCGCTACTTCCTCGAGCTGATCGAGGATCATCGCCGGCGCCCGCGCGCCGATCTGATGAGTGCGTTGATCGATGCGCGGGACGAGGAAGGAAATGGCCTCGGCGACGACGATCTCGTCGGCAGCTGTTACATCCTGCTCCAGGCGGGCCACGGCACGACCCAGGATCTACTCGGCATGGGGATGCTCGCACTCTTCCAGAATCCCGAGCAGCTCGAGTTCCTGCGCCAGAGGCCGGTGGCGATCGCGACCACGGTGGAGGAGCTGCTTCGCTACGACACGTCGGTGCAGATCAGCCAGCGGGTCGCGGACGTTTCGTTCGAGCTGGGTGGCGTGCGAATTCCGCCGGACGAGGTCTGCATCATCTTCAACGGCGCCGCCAATCGCGATCCGGCGGTCTTTGCGGATCCAGACCGACTCGACGTGCGCCGCGATCCCAATCCGCATCTCTCTTTCGGACTCGGGAGGCATACCTGTCTCGGCCAGTCCCAGGCGCGCAGCGAGCTGCAGAATGGCTTGAACATCCTGCTCGAGCGCTTCCCGAATCTCCGCCTCGACGAGGCGAGTCCGCCGGCCTACCGCGACAGCCTCTTTCTGCGCGGTCTCGCGACGCTGCCCGTGCTCTTCTGAGGGAGGCCCGAGCCGCTTCTGGCGAGCCGGCGCCGTGCGCGCCAGACTGGCTGCGTGAGCCACGCGTAGCAGCGGGAGGAGTCGACATGTGCGATGAGCGGGTCTTCGCGGAGCAGGACGAATTCGTGCGCCGGTCGGGCGAGCTCACGCGCCGGGAGCTCGGCGTCTTGTCGGCGGGCGTGGGGCTCGCGGTGCTCTGGCCCGAGGCTGCAGAGGCGGCCGGTGGGGCGGAGGTCGTCGGCCAGGACGTCGTTGTCACGACGCCGGACGGGCAGGCCGACTGTTATTTCGTGCACCCCGCGAGCGGAAAGCATCCGGGCGTAATTCTGTGGCCCGACGCCTTCGGTCTGCGGACCGCGATGCGGCAGATGGGGACGCGGCTCGCGACCTCGGGCTATTCGGTGCTCGTCGTGAATCCCTTCTACCGCAAGGCCAAGGCGCCGATCCTGCCCGACGGCGCCGACTTCGCCGACCCCGACACGCGCAACACGATCATGTCCATGATGGGCTCGCTCTCCGCCGAGACCCATAGGGCGGATGCAAAGGCCTTCGTCGACTACCTCGACGCACAGCCCTCGGTCGCCCGCGATCGAAAGCTGGGGACGATGGGCTACTGCATGGGCGGGCCGATCACGTTCCGCACGGCGGCCTCTCGTGCCGACCGCATCGGGGCCGTGGCCTCGTTCCACGGCGGCGGCCTCGTGACGGACAAAGAGGACAGTCCGCACAAGCTCGTCCCCCAGATGAAGGCGAGCTTCCTCGTCGCCATCGCGGCGAACGACGACGAGGCGGAGCCCAAGGTGAAGGACGTGCTGCGCGAGACCTTTGCGAAGAATCGGCTCACGGCGGAGATCGAGGTCTACGCCGGGGCGCTCCACGGCTGGTGCCCGCCGGACATGAAGGTCTACGACGCGGAGAAGGCGGAGCGGGCGTGGAGCCGGCTGCTCGCGCTCTTCGCGGGCACGCTCCAGGCGAAGGCCTAGCAAGGTAACCCCATGAAGATCAAGAACATCTCCCATATCGCCGTCGGCGTGCGCGACATGGATCGCTCGCTCGGCTTTTTCCGTGACGTGCTCGGCATGCATGTCTCTCTCGACGCGATCGAGGAGTTGCCGCCGATCGGCGACGCGCCGGCGATCAAGCGCCGCGGCGTCTATCTGCGCTGGCGCGAGGGCGACGACGAGAGCTTCATCGTGCTCGATCAGCAGCTCTCGCGCGCGCCCTTCGGCGAGCCGGCGCAGACCTTCCAGGTCGGTACGCACCACTGGGGTCTCTGGGTCGACGACATCGAGGCGATGGTCGCGCGCGCCGAGGCCGCCGGGGTCCCGATCGTCGTGCGGCCCGCGAATGGCGATACGCTCGCATACGGCGAGCCGGCGGGGCGCGTCGTGCGGACGGCCTTCCTGCGCGATCCAGACGGCAACATCGTCCAGCTCGATCAGCGCGCCTAAAGGAACGCGCCTAGAACAAAGCGCCTGGAGTCCGGTCTGGCGCATGCTTGCGCGGCGCACGCGGATCGGGTTCGATCCCGCCGTCGCGGACGCAGCGACTCCTCAGTCCACGAAACCCACATCCGAGAACAGGAAGGACCCCCCTCATGCCCGTCTACTTCATCGCGCAAGTTCAGATCAACGATCAGGCCGGCTACCAGGCCTATCAAGAGGCGGCAGCGAAGGCGCCCTTCGAGGGCGTCAAGGTGCTCGCGATGGACGACAAGCCCGACATCGTCGAGGGAACCTGGGCCGGACCCAAGACGGTGATCCTCGAATTCGAATCCGAGGCGAAGATGAAGGCGTGGTACAACTCGCCCGGCTACCAGGCCGCCGCGAAGCTCCGCTGGAAGGCGACGAAGTCGAACGTCGTGATGGTGCACGGGCTCGGCTGAGATGGCGGCGCTCGCGACCGCGATCCTCGGGCGGACGGGCTATGCCGCGACGCGCCTCGGCTTCGGGGCGATGGAGCTCGGCGGGATCGCGGGCAAGCTGCCCGAATCCCAGGTCGAGCGCCTGCTGCATGGTGTGCTCGACGCCGGCATCAATCTGATCGACACGGCGCCCGACTACCAGGCTTCGGAAGAGCTGATCGGTCGCCATCTCGCGGGCCGGCGAGGGGAGTTCTTCCTCGCGAGCAAATGCGGCTGCCTCGTCGATCGGGCGCCGACGCTGCGCGAGGGGAAGCTCGAGCACGACTTCAGCGCGAAGAACGTGCGGGCGGGTGTCGAGCAGAGCCTGCGGCGCCTCCAGACGGATCACCTCGATCTCGTGCAGGTCCATTCGAGCCCGTCCCGCGCGGTGCTCGAGCAGCACGGCACGGTCGAGGTCATGCAAGAGCTCCAGCGCGAAGGCAAGGTTCGCTTCCTCGGCATGTCGAGCGTGTTGCCCGACCTGCGGGACCACATCGCGATGGGCGTCTTCGACGTGTTCCAGATCCCGTACTCGGCGCTCCAGCCCGAGCACGAGGAAGTGATCCGCGAGGCGGCGCGCGCGGGGGCGGGGACGATCATCCGCGGCGGCGTCGCCCGCGGTGCGCCGGACATCGATCCGGGTCGAAAGGAATCGGTCGGCTTCTGGCAGAGCTTCGTCAAGAGCAAGCGCGATCTCTGGCAGGCGGCGAAGCTCGACGAGCTCGCGGCCGGCATGGGCAAGACCGAGTTCCTGCTCCGCTTCGTGCTCGCCCACGAAGACCTGCATACGACGATCGTCGGGACCTCGAAGCCCGAGCATCTCGCCGCGAACATCGTGGCCGCCAGCAAGGGACCGGTGTCCGCGGACGTGCGACTGGAAGTGAAGAGGCGTCTCGCGGCGCTCGCGTAGTCGGCGGCCGCGCGCGTAATAAAGGATGACCACATTGGATTCTCGGATGCGATGGATGAGGAACACCGGTTTCGCGCTGTGTTTTTTGCTTGCGTCGGGTCTCCGTCCGGGGCTCGCGGCCGCGGCGGAGCAGTGGGGCGCGATCAAGATCGCCCACGAGACCATCGAGCCCGGCCAGTCGAAGAAGTTCACCTTCCTGGGCGAGCGTTCGTTCGAGGGCAGCTTCATCGACTTCGTGGTGTTCGCGGCGCGGGGCACGACGCCGGGGCCCACGCTCTGTGTGACGTCGGCCATCCACGGCGATGAAGTCAATAGTGTCGAGATCGCCCGGCGGAGCTTCGCGAGCGTCGATGCGTCGAAGCTGGTTGGCACCCTCATCGTGTTGCCGGCGATCAACTCGATGGGCTTCCGCACGGCGAACCGCTATCTGCCGGACCGGCGCGACCTCAATCGCTTCTTCCCGGGCGGTCGGAGCGGGAGCGTCGCGTCCCTCCTCGCCCATGCGGTTTTTTCAGGCGTCATCCGCAATTGCACCCATCTGATCGATCTCCACACGGGCTCGAACCTGCGGACCAACATGCCCCAGATCCGCGCCGATCTGTCCCATCCCGGGGCCGCCGAGCTCGCGAAGAATTTCGGCGTGGGCATGATCATCGATGGCGCAGGGCCATCTGGGAGCCTGCGCCGCGAAGCGATGAAGGCCGGTATCCCGGCGATTATCTACGAGGCCGGACCGCCCCTCATCTTCGTGGAGCGTGAGATCGCGGAGGGTACCCGGGGCGTTCGCAACGTCATGATCCAGCTCGGCATGATCGCGTCGCGCGAGAAGCCGGAGCGCTCGAAGGTGATCGCGCACTCCGCGTGGCTCCGCGTGCCCGTCCGCGAGGGCGGCATCTATCTACCGGTCGTGAAGCTGGGAGACCGGGTGAAGCCGGGGCAGCTGCTTGCAACGGTCACGGATCCCGTGACCGACGTCGTTCATCGGATCCAGGCCGAAGAAGGCGGACTCGTGATAGGGATGGCGCTTCCGCAGCTCGTTCTGTCGGGCTATGGGATCCTGCACATCGGCGAGTTCGCCAGCGATTGAGCTCCTGGCCTTGAGCTCCTGGCCTCGACCCAGGGGCCACGGAGTCCGGCATGCTGGCTGGACCGGAGTCATTCCGATGATCCTCGACATCTTCAACGAGCTCCAGAGCGCGGCGGACGTCCGCTCGCTCGACGCTCGCCAGCTGCTCGCCGATACCCTCGAGCAGGCGCGGCTCGCCGACGAGCTCGGCTATGGCTGCTGGTGGTCCGTCGAGCACCACACCTCACCCGAGTTCAGCATGAGCTCGGCCCCCGATCTCTGGCTCGCCGTCCTCTCGCAGCACACGCGCCGCATCCGGCTGGGCACGGCGGGCATTCTCTCGCCCTTCGAGATCAACCACCCGGTCCGCGTCGCCGAGCGGGCCGGCTTCATCGACGTGCTGTCGGATGG
>JANNQH010000459.1:0-4479 GCA_031400655.1 Deltaproteobacteria bacterium
CGCGTCGCCGCCTCGAGCGCGCCCTTCGAGCTCGCGTAGGCCGCAAAGCCCGGGTTCACGACGCGCACCGTCATCGTGTTGATCATGACGATCGAGCCGCCCTTCTGTTCCTTCATCACGGGCAGGACGGCCTGGGTCATGCGCAGCGTGCCCCACAGATTCACCTCGTGGGTCTCGCGCCAACCGGTCTCGAGGTCGTCGGACTCGAAGGGCGTCATGGTGCCCGTGTGGAAGGCGTTGTTGACGAGCACGTCGACGCGGCCGAACTCGCGAACGGCCTTCTCGACGAGGCGCTTGCCCGCGTCCTTGTCGGTCAGGTCCGTCTCGAGCCAGACCGCGCGGCGCCCGAGGGCCTTCACTTCGGCGGCGACCGACTCGAGGCTCCCGCGGCTGCGGGCGCCCATCACGATGTCCGCGCCCTCACGGGCGAGGCGAAGGGAGATGTCGCGACCCATCCCGGGTCCGATGCCTGAAACAATGGCGATGCGCCCTGCGAGCAGCATGAAAGGTCTCCTCAATGGGGTGTAATGTGTGGGTTACGATAGGACGGGCCTTCTAGACCGGCTGCTCCTCGACCCTACCCGGCGCGACGCAGCTTTATTCAGCTTCAACCACTTTCAACCATCGGAGAGAACGCGATGATGACGACCGACTCGGCGCGCGCCATCCGCGACCGCCTCGACCATCCGATCCTCGACGCCGATGGTCACACGGTCGAGTATCTCCCCGCCCTGATCCCCTACTTCCAGAAGGCCGGCGTCGCCGACGATCTGAAGCGCTTCTTCGAGCGGATCTTCGATCCGGGCACGGGCATGTGGAGCGCGCTTTCACCCGCCGAGAGAAATCGCCGGCGCGCCGTGCGACCTTCGTGGTGGGCCGTGCCGGCGCGCAACACCCTCGACTTCGCGACCGCCAGCATGCCGAGCCTCATGGCGGAGCGGATGGAAGAGCTCGGACTCGATTTCAGCGTCATCTATCCGTCGATGGGACTCCCGATCCTCGACATCCCCGACGACCGCCTGCGGCGCGCGTGCTGCCGGGCGCTGAACCAGTTCCATGCCGACATCTTCCAGGGGACCGAGCGACGGCTCGCGCCGGTTGCGGTGATCCCGATGAAGACGCCGGAGGAGGCGACCCTCGAGCTCGAGTACGCCGTGCAACAGCTCGGGTTCAAGGCGGTCTTGATCGCGAGCTTCGTGCGCCGCCCCGTCGCTTCGGTCGAGCAGCTCGGCGGCGACGTCCCGATGCAGGCGAGCTGGGTCGACAGCTTCGGCCTCGATTCGCTCTACGACTACGATCCCTTCTGGCAGCGGTGTCTCGAGCTCGGGGTCTCCCCCGCCGCCCATTCGGGCGCCGTCGGCTGGGATGGCCACCGCTCCCCCTCGAACTACATGTTCAATCACCTGGGCTTTTTCGCGACGCCCTCCGAAGCGCTCTGCCGTTCGCTCTTCCTGGGCGGCGTGACGAATCGATTCCCGAAGCTTCGACTGGCGCTGCTCGAGGGCGGCGCCTCCTGGGCCGCGCGCCTGCTCCACGATCTCGTCGGCCACTGGCAGAAACGCAACCCCGAAGCACTCCAGCACTACAACCCGGCGAGCTTCGATCGGAAGGTTTGGAGCGAGCTCTTCGAGCGCCACGGCGCGAGGCTCGCTGCCATGGCCTCGTCCGGCCCCGACATCCAGGAGCTCGCCTTCGGCTCGAACGACAAGAACGCGCCGACGGTCGACGAGTTCGCGGCCTGCGCAATCGGGACGGAAGCAGACATCCCGAAACGCTTCGTCCCGAATTTCTTCTTCGGCTGTGAAGCGGACGATCCGCTCGTCCAGCACGCCTTCGACACCGACTCGCTCCCGGGCGGAGAGCCGCTGCAGGCGATCTTCGGCTCCGACGTCGGCCACTGGGACGTCCCCGACATGCGCGACGTCCTCCATGAGGCCTACGAGCTCGTCGAGGAGAAGCGTCTCGATGCGAAGCAGTTCCGGGCCTTCAGCTTCGAGAACGCGGCCCGCTTCTACACCGACACGAACCCCCGATTCTTCGAGGGCACCGCGATCGAATCCGACATCGCGAAGCTCCTCTCCACTCGGAGCACCCCGACGTGAACCCCTTCGATTCGAATTCCGAGAACCGCTACGAGGCCTTCGCGCAGCTGCGTGCGCAGGGCGCAGCCGCGCCCGTCCCCGGTGGCCAGCTCTTCTTCGTGCGCCAGACGGGCGTCGAGCAGGGACTGAAGAGCGTCGACAACTTCGTCGGGAGCTTCGGCGACGTCGGCCAATCAAAGGAAGAGGACACGCTGCTCGCCGCGATCGCAGAGCCCCGCCACGGCAAGATCCGCAAGCTCTTCAACTCGGCGCTCGCCTACAACCACGCGTCCCAGGTCGAGCCGTTCACACGGCGTTATTCGGCGGCATGCCTCGACGATGCGCTCGGCGAGTGTCGAAGCCAGGGCGAGACCGAGATCATGGAGGCCTTCGCCCGGCGGATCCCTTCCGCGGTGATCGCCGAGGTGCTCGGGATCCCGAATGACCGGATCGACGATTTCGCGCGCTGGTCCGACGAGGTGCTCCAGCGCCAGAGCCAGAGCGACGGGGTCAACGCACCGATCGCCGAGCTCCATCCGGAGTTCTCGAGCTATCTCGAAGCGCGCATCAACGAGCGACTCGACGCGGCGAACGCGCCGAACGACATGATCACGCGACTGCTCCACGCGGAAGTCGACGGCGAGCATCTCACGCGGCGTGCGGTGCTGACCCAGACGATCTTCCTGATCATCGCGGGCAACGAGACGACGCGGAACCTGCTCGGCAATCTGATCTACCGGCTCGCCGAAGATCCGAGTCGTTATGCCGCGATCCGGGCGAACCGGGAGCTGATCTCGAACGTGATCGAGGAATCGCTGCGATTCGATTCCCCGGTCCAGCTGCTGGCGCGAACCTGCACCGAGAAGATCGACGTCGACGGCGTCTCCGTCGCGAAGGGCGACCGCATCCTCTACAGCATCGCCTCGGCCAACCGGGACGAGCGATTCTTCGACCATCCCGAGGAGTTCCGACTCGACCGCCCGCGACCGCGCGACCACGTCGCTTTCGGTGCGGGGCCCCATGTCTGTCCTGGCGCCTTCCTCGCGCGCATGGAGGCGAAGGTCGCCCTCGAGACGCTGCTCGACCGCGTCGAGCGGATCGAGCTCGCCCCCGGCTACGTCTTCGATCCGAACCCGGTCTTCTGGGCCCTCGGTCCGCGCACATTGCGAGTCAAGCTGATCGAGGCACCGCCCGCGAGATGAGCGAGACGAGCGAGACGAAAGACGAGTTTCGCGTCCTCGACGTCCACCACCACGTCGGCAACGCGTTCCTCGCGCTCGGCGGCGAGATCGACTCGGCGGCCCGCCCGTCCGCGTCGTCCACGAAGCCATCGCCTTCCGATCTCGAGCTGAGATCTCGCCTCGAGATCATGGACGGCGCCGGAGTCGATCAGGCGATCGTGATCCCGGGCCACGGCTATCTCCGCCCGCGCGGCCTCCCCGACACGATGGCCGAGAACGACCTGATCGCCCGCTACCGCGATCGTCTGCCCGCGCGCTTCCCCGCCGCGGTCGGCATCGTCGAGCCCGCCTACGGCGATGCGAGTCTGGCCGAGCTCGATCGCTGCAAACACGAGCTCGGCCTCGCCGGCATCAGCTTCCACACTCGCTTCCAGGGCGTCTCCCTCGACAGCCGCTTCATCCTCGCTTACGTCGCGAAGATGGCCGAGCTGGGCCTGCTGCCCGTGATCCACGCGATGAACGAGACACCGGAGGAAGCCCTCTGGAAGCTCGCGGTCCTCGCACGCTCGATTCCCGAGACGGAGGTGCTCGCCCTCGACGCCTTCGGCTCCTTCGAAGCGACGCGCGAGTGCTTCTTCATCGCCGAGGTCGCGCCCAACATCTGCTTCGACACGAGCCTCAGCTACAACTTCGACTTCATCGAGGATTTCGCCCGCCAGTTCGGCGCCGAGCGGGTCGTGTTCGGGACGGACCTCTACTCGCACCCGGTCGGCAGGCGGATCAGCCACCTGCTGCCGCAGATCAAGGCGTCCGCGCTCTCGAAGGAGCAGAAGACGGCGATCCTGTCCGGGAATGCGCGGCGGTTATTTCGCGTCGACTGACTCATCGACTGAGTAGGGATTCGTCGACTCTCCGCCCGCCTCCGCGTACGTCGCGAGCCCCGGCCGGATGTTCAGGAAGCGGACGCCCTCTTCCCAGACCGTGAAGCCGTACTGGGTCCGCGCTTCGAGATAGACGACGGTCCCGGGACCGCAGCGCCGCTTTCCCATCGAGATGCCGCCCTCGAGGATGTACATCACCTCCTCGAAGTCGTGGCTGTGGGGCGGCACGACGAGGCCGCCGGGGAGCCAGTTGACGTGGACCCAGGGACCTTTCTCGAGGTCGCCGACGAGCTGGCCGCCGCCCTCCGGATGGGCGCCCTCCCCCCGCGGCCCGCC
>JANNQH010000460.1:0-3084 GCA_031400655.1 Deltaproteobacteria bacterium
CAGATCGCGCAGGACGTCGTCCCAGATGTCGGGATCCTTCGTCCAGTGGCCGACGAGGCTCACGCGGTCGATCTTCCCGTCACAACGCTCGCGGACCTTGCGCGCCACATCCTTCATCGGCCCGCAGACGGCGATGGCTTCGAGGATCTCGTCGTTGATGAGACCGGCCATCTCGGTCCATTTGCCCTCTTTGCTCATGCGGTTGAGGGTCGGCTGCAGCTCCCCCCAGCCGTGGACGTCGAGCACGGGACGATAGGCGGGAGTCGAGTCGTAGAAGGCGATCTGGCCCCGGGTCGACTCTCGCACGCGCTCGATCTCCTCGTCACTCGTGCCCGAGCAGATCATCAGCTGGCTCGAGACCTCGATCGCCTTGCGCGATCGACCGCTCGCTGCGAGGCCGCGCTCGAGCGCGGGATCGCTGAGGCGGCGGAGCGATTCGAGGGTGTTGAAGGGGTGGACGAAGAAGCCGTCGGCGACCTCGCCTGCCACCTCGGTCATGCGAGGTCCGACGCCGGCCAGGTAGATCGGCGGGCCACCGAACTCGGAGGGGCTCGGGCTGAAGGCGGGGGTCATCAGCGTGTGCTGATAGAACTCCCCGCGGAAATCGAGGCGCTCGCGGGTCTGCCAGCAGCGCCAGATCTCCTTGATCGCGAGCACCATCTCGCGCATGCGCGCGGCGGGATGCGACCACGGCATTGAGAAGCGCCGCTCGATATGGGCTTTGATCTGGGTTCCGAGACCAAGGATGAAGCGGCCCTTCGACAGCTGCTGCAGATCCCAGCCGATGTTCGCGAGGATCATCGGATTGCGGGAGAAGCCGATTGCGACCGCCGTGTAGAGCTCTATCCGGTCGCTCGCGCGGGCGGCGAGCAGGAGCGGAAAGAACGGATCGTGCGGGCCCTCGAAGGTGAAGGCGCCGGAATAACCCTTGGCCTCGAGGCGGCGGACATCGGCCTCGGGATTGTCGAAGGAATAGATCGGTGCGTCGACTTTCATGGGGCCTCCTCGCCTTCGCTCGTTTGCAAGAGTCCGGGATTCTAGCGACGAGCGGGCAGGCGCCGCATGCGCCGTCATGCTGGCGCCTGGGCCACTCCTGGGAGAAAGCCGGGTCAACGAAAATGCATCAGCCGGTCGAAAGGGTAGTGGGCATTCGGGATGAACCCGGGCCGGAATCGGATCGGACGAAGATCGTGCCATTGGCTCGAGTTCTGATAGGCCTGGCCGAGGGCGAGCAGGCGCGCCTCCCCGTTCTGCGGACCGACGAGCTGGATCGTCACGGGGATGTCGCCCCGGTCGGTACCGCAGGGAAGCGTCAGCACCGGCGAGCCCGACAGGTAGAAGGGCGTCGCGAGACGGACAGCCGTCGCCGCATCCGGGAAGGTCTTCGCGTCGAGCAGGTCCGTGTCGAGGCCGAGACGGCCGGGGAAGATCGGCGAGATGATCACGTCGATCTCCTCGAAGCAGGCCTCGAGCCGCCGCTTCCATTCCTCTCGAACCTGCCACGCCCGGGCGACCTGGCCTCCGGTCTGGGCCAGGCCGAGCTCGATCGCCCCGCGCAGCGCGGGCCCGTACTGCTCGGCCTCCGCGGGATAGGTCGCCGCGTGGGACAGAGCGAGCTCGCTCGTCGCGATCGTGATCCAGGCCGGATGGACCTCCGAGAGATCCGGGAGGTGGATCCCGAAGAACTGCACGTCGAGGTTGCGCAGGTCGGACAGAAGCTTCCGGAAGACGTCCATCACGTCGCGGTCGACGATACAGCCCGCGAACTTCTTGTCGATCCCGATCCGGACGCGGCGGGATTTCGGCTTCACCGGACCGAGCTCCGGCGCGGGCAGCTTCGCCTTGAAGCTCCAGCCATCGCGCGAATCCCGTCCCGCCATCACGGCGTAGAGCGTCGCCGCGTCCTGCACCGAGCGCGCCATTGGTCCGACCGTGTCGAGCGAAGGCGCAAACGGAAAGATGCCGTGGAGCGAGACGCGGCCATGGGTCGGCTTCAGGCTCGTCAAGCTGCAGGCCGCCGAGGGATAACGAATCGATCCGCCCGTATCGGTTCCGAGCGCGGCGGTGCACATCCCGGCGGCGACGGCACAGCCCGCACCACTCGACGAGATGCCCGTCCAGCGGCTCGTGCGCCAGGGATTGAGCGGCTTCTTCACGCTCGGATGATGTGCGACGAAGGCGCCCTCGGTCATCTTCGTCTTGCCGAGGATGATCGCGCCCGCCTCCTCGAGTCGCGCGACGACGTGCGCGGTCTCCCGGGCCGGCTCGCGGCCGAGCACGGTGGTTCCCGCCTTCGTCGGCTCACCGGCCACGTCGCAGAGATCCTTGATCGCGATCGGAATCCCGTGGAGCGGCCCGAGTGGAGCGCCCGATGCCTGCTTCTCGTCGAGGCGACGTGCCGCTTCGCGCGCCCGCTCGGGCCATACTGCGACGTAGCCGCCGACGTCGGGATCGACCTTCTCGATCCGCTCGAGAAAGACGTCCGTTACCTCGCGCGCCGAGAGCGCGCCCGTCTCGATCTCTCCACGCAGTGCGTCGATGTGGGCGAAGGGAATCTCTGTCTTGTCCATTCCGACAAACCTCCGTGTCGGATGATGACAGACAGCGGAGACCTCCGAACATCATTCTCGATCAGCTTTCGATCAGCTCTCGATCAGATAGATCACACGGTCGATCTGAAGACGAGCTGCCTGCCGAGGGAGATTGACGCTAGGCTCGATCGCATGACGTGCGCGCGTGACACTAAATTTCCCGATTCTCCCCGCTCCTCCCCGGCCGACTCCGATTCTCCCTCAGAGGAAGGGGGAGAGGATCAGGGCATCGAGCTCTCGCCCAGAGATCTCTCGCCCGACGCGCTCCGCGGCTCACGAACTCTTCGACGAGACCGCGGAGCGCGTCGGGCGAGAGATCTCCGGGCGAGAGCTCGATGCCCTGATTCTCTCCCCCTTCCTCTGAGGGAGAATCGGAGTCGGCCGGGGAGGAGCTGGGAGAATCGGGAAGTTTAGTGTCACGCGCGCACGTCATGCGATCGAGCCTAGCGATCGAGCCTAGCGTCAATCTCCCTCGGCAGGCAGCTCGTCTTCA